>PKXI01000302.1:0-570 GCA_003133425.1 Acidobacteriaceae bacterium | reverse complement strand
CTCGACTCCATCACCCGCCTCGCCCGTGCCTACAACACCATCGTTCCCCCGTCGGGCAAAGTGCTTTCCGGCGGCGTGGATTCAAACGCTCTGCAGCGCCCCAAGCGGTTCTTCGGCGCGGCCCNNTCTTCGAAGAGTTCAAGGGCACGGGCAACATGGAAATCATCCTCGACCGCAAACTCGTCGACAAGCGCGTCTTCCCAGCCATCGACATTCAGCGCTCCGGCACCCGTAAAGAAGAGTTGCTCATCCCCAAGGAAGATCTGCAGCGCATCTTCGTTCTGCGCCGGGTACTCAACCCGCTGTCGCCGGTCGAAGCCATGGAACTGCTGATCACTCGCCTTGAAAAGGTGCGCAACAACGCCGAGTTCCTGCAGAACATGAACCAGTTGTAGCGGCGTTCCCCGGCTGCCCGTGCTACGGTCCACCGGGGACCTCGTCCAAGAGAGAAGAGCGCGGAGCGCCGCCCTTTCGGGATTCCCTGCTCGCTGGTAAGATAGAAGAGTCGTGGGGCTGTAGCTCAGCTGGGAGAGCGCCTCGTTCGCAACGAGGAGGTCAGCGGTTCGATCC
>PKXI01000230.1 GCA_003133425.1 Acidobacteriaceae bacterium | reverse complement strand
GGATGCCGCGGTCCTCCACGCCGTCCTCCTTCAGACGCGGGCCGAGAGAGCAGAACTTGTGATGCAGATTCGCGTAGTCCCTTTCGACCACCGTAAGGTGCGGCATGGTTTTGCCGGGTACCGGTTCGCACTCACCCGTGTACCAGTTCTTCACTCGTGGTTGGGCCAGGTCATCCGGGGTATCGTGTAGCAGCGGGGTGGACACGATATCGCGGAAAGGAGCCGGGAAATGGGGTGCGCTGAGTGCGCTGACTTTCTCGGAAAGGGCCTTGAAGATATCCCAGTCGGTCTTCGATTCCCAGCAAGGCGGTACGGCCGCTCCCAGCGGGTGAATGTAGGAATGCAGGTCGGTGGTGTTCAGGTCGTTCTTCTCGTACCAGGTGGCTGAGGGCAGCACGACATCGGAGTACAGGGCGGAGGTGTCCATCCGAAAGTTCAAGTCCACCACTAGATCCATCTTTCCCGTGCGCGTCGGCTCGCGCCAGACAACGTCTTCGACGGATCCCTTGGCGACTTCGTCCGCGATGGCGTTGTCATGAACACCAAGGTAGTGCTTCAGAAAGTACTCGTGTCCCTTGGCGCTCGACAGAATGGCATTGGCCCGCCAGATGATCCAGACGCGCGGCCAGTTTTCGGAGGCGTCAGGATCTTCGACCGCAAACCGCAGCCTTCTGTTCTTCAATTGCGTGACCACCCATTGGGTGATTTCCTCATCCGTGGTCGCGCCATCCTGGCCCGCCCGGTGGACCAGTTCGATCGGGCTCACGTCGAACTGGGGGTAGAACGGCAGCCATCCCATCCGCACCGCATCGGCCTGCAGGTCCATGACGTGCCTGGCAAATGGGCCTTCGCTGGGTTGCGCCTCCACCGGGCCCTTTTCATATCTCCATTGATCGCTGTGAACATAGTGGAATGAAGGCCCATTCTGAAGCCTGGGCGGCGCCGTCCAGTCGAGCGCCATGGCTAGCGTGGACCAGGACGCCGCAGGCACAAGCTTTTCTTGGCCCGTGTAATGATTTAACCCGCCGCCATTGACTCCGATACAGCCGCAGAACATTAACGCAGCGATGGAAGCGCGGTAGTGCAGGTTACTGTGATACCAATGGTTCACGCCGGAGCCGACAATCACCGTGCATTTGCCTCCGGTTTTCTCGGCGGTTGAAGCAAACTCACGGGCAAATTGGATCACCGTGTTGCGGCTTATGCCCGTGAATTTCTCCTGCCAGGCCGGCGTGTATGGCGCATCTGGGTCGCTATAATCGCGCGGATATTCTCCTGCGAGTCCACGCGCGACACCGTATTGAGCCATGAGAAGGTCATAGACCGTAGTTACCGCGATCCGCCCATCGGCGGTCTCGACGTACTTCACTGGAACGGTGCGCTGGAAAGTCCGATTGTTGGCAAAATCCGAAAATGTCACGAGGAGTTCGGCATCGCGGCTTTCTAGAAGGCTCAGAAGCGGGTCGATATCCGTACCGTCCAGATCGTCTTTGAGTTCCAGGTTCCATCGCCCTTTCTGCGCCTGCCAACGGCTTCCGATGGCGCCGCGGGGCATACGCGGCTCACCTGTCTTTGCATCAAAGACCAGAAACTTCCACTCGCCGTTCTCCTCGCCCCCATATCGCGAGAGGCGTCCCGCACGGAGGAAGCGCCCCGCCGTGTAGCCCTTTTCCGACTGGTCCAAGACCACCAGAAACGGACTGTCGGAAAAGCGCTTGAGATAATTCACGAAATAGGGGACCTGCCGTGCCGTGTGAAATTCCTGCAGAATGACGTGGTCCACGGCCATCCAGAAGGCCGCATCCATTCCGGAGTGCACGGGGATCCACCAATCGGCGTAACGCGCGACTTCGCTGAAATCGGGTGACAGCACGACCAGCTTCGAACCGTTGTTGCGTGCCTCCGTTACGAAGTGCGCGTCGGGTGTGCGCGTCATGCTGAGGTTGCTGCCGGTAGTGACGATGTACTTGCTGTTGTACCAGTCGGCGCTTTCGGCGACGTCGGTCTTTTCTCCCCACGTCTCCGGCGATGCCGGCGGAAAGTCTGCGTAGAGATCGTAGAAACTCAGCAGGGGCGCCCCAAACAGTTGGAGGAACCGGGAGCCGGCGGCATAGCTGAGCATCGACATCGCGGGAATCGGGGAGAAGCCAGCCACCCGGTCCGGCCCGTATTTCTTCGCGGTGTATAGCAGCGAGGCGGCTACGATCTCCAGCGACTCATCCCAACTTGTTCTCCGGAAGCCGCCCCTGCCCCTGGCAGCCTGATATTTCCGGCGGGCCTCGGCATTGTCCATAATCTCCGTCCAGGCTTCCACCGGATCCGCATGCCTGGACCGCGCTTCTCGCCACGCATCCAGGAGCACTCCCCGGACGTATGGATACTTGATCCGGAGCGGGCTGTAGATGTACCAGGAGAAGACGATGCCGCGCGGGCAGCCGCGTGGCTCGTACCCCGGCAGACCAGCTTCGAGTTTCGGATAATCCGTAGCCTGCATCTCCCAGGTGACGATTCCATCTTTGACGTAGATCATCCAGGAGCAACTGCCGGTACAGTTCACGCCGTGCGTGCTGCGAACCACCCGGTCGTGCTGCCAGCGATTCCGGTAGAACTCCTCCCATGTGCGTGCGTTCGGATTGATGAGGTCCCGTATCCAGCTCATATCTTCGCCACCGTTTGAGCCCTGACTCGTTTGAGCAAAGCCCTGCGAACCGATCGAATCCGGCCCCGCCCCGCGATCCCAGTTACCGCGATCAGCATCAAGCAGGTGGCTAGCGCGATCGCGCCGATGGCCGAAGTTGGCGTGCCGGGCTGTTGACCATCAACATCTTGAAAGAATGCGGCCAAGTTGCGCCGTTCGTCATCTGTGAGCGGACGGTACGCAAACAAGGGCGTCATGGCCGGAAAGAAGAGCGTTTCCAGCGCTGAGTTCAACCCCTCCGGGCCAAGTTTGGAATAGGCTCTGGTGAGGTCGGGCCCCAGGGTACCTCCTTGGGGAAACGGCAGGCTGGCCACACTGTGGCAGGCTGAGCATGCGGGGCCGCCATTTTTGAAGCGCACGGCGCCCAGAAACAGAACTCTGCCGGCGGTGGCCGATCCCGGCTGTGAGTCTGCTGCCAATCCCGACGCTGGCGATCCTGCAGTCGCGCTGGTTTGNNCTGCCTAACACGAGGCGTTCTCCAAGACTTCAACACGTGGAAAGAGGATGTGGTTTTCCAGGTGGACGTGACGCCGCATATCCGCCTCGAGGGTTTTAAGGCGATCGAAACAAATGCGATACATGTTGCAGGCGTCCGCAGGGCCGCTGTAATTGCCGGTCAGTCCCAGCATCTTGTCCAACTCCCGCCTTTCGGCGTCGTGCTCCTCCTCCATGACGCCGATGGGATTTGCAATCGGACCGAAAGAGTACCGGGGTAGCCTCACGCCGGCTACGGAGGCCGCTTCGAGTCGCGCAATCATTGGGAAGAGGACCTCTTCCTCTTTCCTTAAGTGGTTCTCCAACTCGCGTTTGAAAAACCGGAAAACCTTCTCTAGCGGTGCTACCGTGGCGGCATCTGTCCGGCCACGGGCCTCACGCAAACGAGCGATTAGCCGCTCCATCAAGGGGAGTTCGTTCCGGAGATACGCATGATGCCGAACCACAATGTGGCGCATAAGGGCATCGAGACCTGTAACATTCCAGTTGGGTTGCTCCGTCTCGCGCTCCGCCACTGCCAGCCGCAGTTCAGACAGTACGATTTCCAACGGAACTCCCATCTCCGCAGCAACCACATCCAGCGTCTTGTCGCCAGTCCAGCAAAAGTCAAAATGGTGCTTTTCAAGAACAGGAATCGCCGCTGGACACTCCACAGCGATTTGCTTTATCGTTTTGGAACCGGGATCTATCATCAGGGTCGAGTCCATCAGAATTGTACTCGAGAATCGAGATTCTGCAACCAAAACGTCTGTAACCCTGAATGTGACAAATAGACTATTTCAAAATCGGCAATTTACCGTCAGATTCGAACTGTTGGTAACAGAGATCATTCAATGACTGCGGTTGAACGACTAGCGGATTTCGCCGTGAGTGCCTCTTATGAGGAGCTTTCGGAAACGGCGCGCCAACAACTGAAGATCCGAATTCTGGACGCTCTGGGTTGCGCCATCGGGGCTGTCGAAGGCGAGCCAACTCAGATCATTCGCAAGAACATTGCCGAATTCGATACCAACGGAAAATGCACCCTGCTGGCCGGAGGACGCGCAAGTCCCGACCATGCCGCCTTTTACAATGGGGCCGCTGTTCGTTACCTGGATTTCAACGACAGTTATCTGGCGAAAGGCGAAACCTGCCATCCCAGCGACAATCTGGCGCCAATTGTGGCGGCTGCGGAGTATTCGGGCGCCAGCGGTCGCGAGTTGATGACGGCCCTCGCGGTTGCCTACCAGGTGCAGTGCCGATTGAGCGATGTCGCCGCCGTCCGCGCTGCAGGGTTCGATCACACTGTACAGGGAGCCTATGCTGTTGCTGCTGGAGTCGCGCGGGTGTTGGGTCTCGACGCCTGCAGTGCTGCCAACGCGATCGCCATCAGTGGTACCGCCTTAAACGCACTCCGGGTCACCCGGACAGGCAAGCTTTCGCACTGGAAGGGCCTCGCCTATCCCCACATGGCTGCTTGCTCCACTGCCATCGTCTTCCTGGCCCGTCTGGGCATCACTGGTCCGCTGGAAGCGATTGAGGGGGAAAAGGGGCTAATGGATGCAATTACAGGCCTGTTTGAGATCGATTGGTCCCGCGAAGACCTGGAGCGCGTTAAGCGCACTATCTTGAAGAAGCACAACGCCGAGATTCATTCGCAGACGGCTATCGAAGGCGTGCTTACACTGAAACAGCGTCACCAATTCAAGGTAGACGATATCGAACAGGTCAATCTCGAGATCTTCGATGTTGCCTACAACATCATAGGTGGGGGAGACGAAGGCGATAAGACGTCTGGCGTAAGCACCAAAGAGCAGGCCGACCACAGTCTGCCATACATCCTCGCAGTAGCCATTCTGGATGGCCAGGTCACGCCGGAGCAATACCGGCTTGAGCGAATCCGTCGTTCTGACGTACAGGACCTGCTGCGGCGTGTCACGGTAAGCCCGAATGCCGCCTATTCGCAACAGTTTCCGAATGAGATGCCCTGTCGCATAGGGGTTCGACTTCGCGATGGCAGGACGCTCAGCAAGGAGATGCGGGATTACCCGGGCTTCTTCACGCAGCCGATGACNNGATGCGGTTGCTGACTTAGAGAATACGACAGTCTCCGACCTGATGCTGTTGTTAGCGGGAGTGCGTGGGCCGCATGGATGTGGAGGAGGCGAGCATGTCTGATCGAGCGTTTCCTTTCTTAAGCGACAACCAGCGCCAGTCGAAGCCACGGTCCCGCGGCCTTACCGAGATCCGTGGCCCCTATTAC
>PKXI01000341.1 GCA_003133425.1 Acidobacteriaceae bacterium | reverse complement strand
ACTATGGTTGGGACATCCTCATCGGGGCGGTATCCCGGCTGCTCTCTTCACAGCGTAACAAGGTTGGGGTGAACCAATGACATACACCACGATGCAACACATTCCCCTGGTGTCTGCATATCTCTGCCAGGATTGCAACTGCGTGGGCAACTGTGCAAAACAGTGCCCGGCTTGTGCGTCGGTCGTCCTGATGGGGCTGGCCGGAGTGCTCAACCGCGAGCAGGAAGTCAAAGTGCAACGGGGATATATGGAGATGTCTGCAATCGCTGCTTAGCTTCTGCCGCGGTTGTTGAAATGATGCTGGACTTAATTGGTTCGCGGATTCAGGCAGGCCCAAAAGCTTGCCCTCTCCCGTGCACTGCGCGGGTATGCGCTCGAAATATGCCGCGCAGTCCTGCCTTCCCTCCAGGTTCGGAAATGTTCTGCCGCGAATCCCCCAGCTAATTCCATCTGAATGTATCGAGAAACCATTCTGTGCAGCGACGCGTGCTTAAGCGCTGTTGCGAGATGACCCCGGTTTCAGATGAATCTCTTCCGCTTCCGACCGGGACGGGTGAATTCCGCACCCTATAATAAAGAATGGCTGTTTGCGCTCTGAGCCTCGCTGAGGGGACTGAGGCGCGGCCGAACGACTCGTTACCCGGTGCGTTCCCCTTGAATGACTCCATCACCATCCGCGGCGCGCGGACTCACAATTTGAAAAACATCTCCTGCGAGATTCCCCACGGCAAGCTGACGGTGGTCAGCGGCGTGTCGGGGTCGGGCAAGAGTTCCCTGGCCTTTGACACGATTTACGCCGAGGGGCAGCGGCGGTATGTCGAGTCGCTTTCAGCCTACGCGCGGCAGTTTCTGGAGCGGATCGAGAAGCCGGATGTTGACGAGATTGACGGGCTGGCGCCGGCGATTGCCATCAAGCAGAAAAATTCGACGCGCAACCCGCGCTCGACCGTGGCGACGGCGACCGAGATCTACGACTATCTGCGCCTGCTTTATGCCCGCTGTGGCACGGTCTACTGCGTTTTCTGCGACGGGCTGGTGAAGCGCGACTCAGTGGACGAGGCGGCTGAGGCTGTTCTGGCGCTGGGTGAGGGAACGCGGCTGAATGCGCTGTTTCCAGTGGTGAGCGCGACGCCAACTCCGGAGACGGTAGCCGGCGAAGTGGGAAAGAGGGCGAAGGCGGCGCCCCGGACAACCAAATCTTCAGCCAAGGCCAAGCCGGTTGTGAACGGAGGGGACTCGCCACATACCGAGACGCTGAAGGCGCGCCTGACGGAACTGCGATCGAGCGGCTTCAACCGGCTCTGGCAGCAGGGAAAAATTGTCGAGTTCTCCACGCCAGAGTCGCTGCTGGATCTGGACTTCACGCTTCCCGTGTTTGTCCTATTGGATCGAATTGTGGTCAGTGCCGAAAATCGCTCGCGCATTGTGGACGCCACTGAAATTGCTTACCGCGAAGCTGGCGAAGTCATCTTCGAGGAGGTCCCGCGCGAGGAGTCGGCAGAGCGCCGACGGCTGCGCTTTTCAGGCGCATACGAGTGCAAGAGCTGTCACCGGCCCGGCAGCGAGCCGGAGCCGCGTTTGTTCAGTTTCAATAATCCCTTTGGCGCCTGCCCGCGCTGCCAGGGCTTCGGCAACACCGTGGACTTCGATCTGAACCTGGTGATTCCCGACAAGGGCCTGAGCCTCGCCGATGGCGCCATCGATCCGTGGAACAGGCCCAAGTACAGGCCGTGGTATAGCGACTTGCGCAAGCAGGCCGATGAGCTGGGCGTGCCGCTGGATGTTCCCTGGTGCGATATGCCTGAGCAGGCGCGGGAGACGGTGCTGCGTGGCAAGGGCGGCTTTGTGGGCGTCTTTGGATTTTTTGCGCAGATGGAGCGAAAGAAGTATAAGCTGCACGTGCGCGTGATGCTGAGCAAGTATCGCGGCTATGCGGAGTGTCCCGATTGCCGCGGGCAGAGGTTGCGGGCCGAGGCGCGGTCGGTGCGGATTAACGGCCAAAATATCTGCCAGGCTTCGGCGCTGACCATCGCGCAGGCTAGAGAGTTCTTCGACGCACTCAAGCTGTCGCCGATGCAGGAGGAGATTGCGGGGCCGATTCTCCACGAGGTGCGCCAGCGGCTTAGCTTCCTTGATGCGGTGGGTCTGGAGTATCTGACATTGGACCGGCTGGCTTCCACACTTTCCGGCGGCGAGGCGCAACGGATTCAACTGGCCACTTCGCTGGGCTCGCGGCTGGTGGGTGCGCTGTATGTGCTGGACGAACCATCGATCGGCCTGCATACGCGGGATACGGCGCGGCTGATTCACATTCTGGAAGAGCTGCGCGATTTGGGGAACACGATTCTGGTCGTGGAGCATGATGCGGACATTCTCCGCGCGGCCGATCATCTGCTCGACCTTGGGCCAGGGGCGGGCGAGCACGGCGGCAAGCTGATGGCCGAAGGGATTCTTGCGGAGATTGAGGCGAATCCCAACTCGCTTACTGGTCGATATCTTTCCGGCAAGATTTCAATTCCTGTGCCGACGCGGCGGCGCACGCCGGGCAAAGAGCGGCTGGTGCTGCGCGGCGCTCATGCGAATAATCTGCACGGACTCGACGTTGAGATTCCGCTGGGAATGCTGGTTGCAATCACGGGCGTTTCCGGGTCGGGCAAGTCCACGCTTGTGCACCAGGTGCTTTATCGGGCCGTGGCGCGAGCGTTGGGCCAGAGCGATGGTGCCGATCCGTCTGGCGTGTTTACTTCGTTGAGTGGCGTTGAGAGGCTGAACGATGTGGTGCTGGTGGACCAGACGCCGATCGGACGCACGCCGCGCTCAAATCCGATTACTTACATCAAGGGCTTCGACCTGGTACGGGAGTTGTTTGCATCGCAGCCGGAGGCCAAGCGTCTCTCGCTGACGCCGGGGCATTTCTCATTCAATGTACCCGGCGGCCGTTGCAACACGTGCGAAGGCGACGGCACGGTCACTGTGGAGATGCAGTTTCTGGCTGATGTTGAACTGCCTTGCGAGGACTGCAATGGGACTCGATACCAGGCAAAGATTCTTGAAGTCAGGTACAAGGGCAAGAACATTCACGACGTGCTGCAGATGACGGTGAAAGAGGCGCTGCGCTTCTTTGCCGGACAGACGAAGCTTATGGAAAAGCTGGCGGTGCTGGACGAGATTGGCCTGGGCTATTTGCGGCTGGGGCAGTCGGCAACCACGCTTTCGGGCGGCGAGGCGCAGCGCGTAAAGCTGGCTGCACATCTGTCCCAGGTGCGTGCGGCGAATGCAACTGCCAAGCCTTCGCAGGCCAGCCGCGTGCTCTACATCCTCGACGAGCCCACCACTGGGCTGCACTTCGATGATGTTTCGAAACTGCTGACGGCGTTTCGGAAGCTGATCGACGGCGGCGGCTCGCTGATTGTGATCGAGCACAACCTGGACGTGATCAAGAGCGCCGATTGGGTGATTGATCTGGGGCCTGAAGGCGGGGAAGGCGGAGGCCGCATTGTCGCCGAGGGAACGCCGGAGGAGGTTGCCGGCAATCTCCTCTCCTACACCGGCAAGTGGCTGGGGCACGTGCTTTAGCCGCGTGTTGGATCACCGCACCGGTAGAAATCTAACCATTCCATGTGGCCCGGCCGGGCCGATTTGCCACACCCCGCGCTGATTAGATACAAAGGTTCGAGCATTTTTTCCGGCCGAAAAACATCCTGAACGAAAACGCTTTCGAAAATGCACCGCCGCTGCGTGTAAGGAGGGGGTTAGTTGGCTATAAATATTCCTGCTGGAACCGTCGGCTCCAAAACTGTTTCTGTGGCGAAAGGCGAAGACCGCGAAGCTCAACTTATTCCCGCAGGACGTATGTTGCCGTTTTTTCTAGTGACGGCGCTGTTCTTTCTCTGGGCCATTCCCAACAACCTCAATGACATTCTGATTCGCCAGTTCATGAAATCGTTCGAGATCAGCCGGCTGCAGGCGGGGCTGATACAGTCGGCGTTTTACATGGGCTACTTTCTGCTTGCGCTGCCGGCGGGGCTGATCATGCGGCGCGCCGGTTACAAGGCGGGCATCCTGACAGGACTGTGCCTCTACGGCGTGGGCTGCATTCTTTTCTGGCCGGCAGCAATCGTGGACCGGTACTGGTTTTTTTTGACGGCGCTGTTTGTGATTGCAAGCGGTCTGGCATTTCTCGAGACCGCAGCGGGCTCGTTCATTGTGCAGATTGGGCCGGCGGAGAGCGCGGAGCGGCGGTTGAATCTCTCGCAGGCGTTCAATCCAGTGGGCAGCATCGTGGCGCTACTCGTTGGGTCGCGATTCATCTTTTCAGGGGTGGAACTGAATAAAGCGCAGGTGGCCGCGATGCAGGCCGCGGGAACATACCGCGGATACCTGGAGTCTGAGACACTGCGAGTGATTGTTCCGTACGTGGTTCTGGGAACGATTGTTCTGCTCTGGGGCGTCCTGATTGCGCGCACGCCATTCCCACACATGGGCATGGACTACACGCCGGAGGCTGCCGCGCAAGATCGCGGGCCCGCTCTCTTCAAGAGGAAGCATTTTGTCTTCGCGGTGGTGGCGCAGTTTCTTTATGTGGGTGCACAGGTGGCCGCGTGGAGCTACATGATTCCGTATGTACTGGCCTACACCAAGACCATGGAGCGCAGCGCAGGCTATATTTTGACGGGCACGCTGGTGGCGTTTACGGCGGGCAGGTTCACGTCCACCTGGCTGCTTCGGTATGTGCCGGCCTCCCGGCTTCTGGGCATCTTTGCGCTGATCAACGCCACGGTCTGTACCGTAGCTGTGTTGCATCCAGGATGGATAGGCGTGGGCTGCCTGGTGGTGAACAGCTTCTTCATGTCGATGATGTACCCGACCATCTTTGCATTGGGCGTCAAGGGGCTGGGCCCGCGGACCAAAACCGGCGGTGCGTGCATCGTAATGGCGATCGTGGGTGGGGGCGCTATAACGCCAGTGATGGGCAAGGTCAGCGACATGGCTGGCGTTTCGTATGGCTACCTTGTGCCCGCGGTCTGCTTTGTCGGAATCGCGCTTTATGCGTGGTATGGATCGCAACCAGAAGCTGAGGAGTTGGTAGAAATGCGGGCAAGTAACTCCACGAGTTAGCGAGTTTACAAGTTAACAATGAGGCCCCGGAACCTGTTGGGTTAGCGGGGCCTCTTTTTGTTGGTAGAGCTTGTGAATGGGCTTACTCGGCGACGACGGGATTGGTCAGCGAACCCAGGCCTTCCACGGTTACGGTGACGGAGTCGCCGGGCTTGAGCCAACGTTGAGGAGTGCGGCCCATGCCTACGCCGGATGGCGTGCCTGTCGATACGATGTCGCCGGGAAGGAGTGGGGTGATCGACGAGATGTATTCGACCAAGTCGGGAATCTTGAAGATCAGTTCGCGGGTGTTGGAATTTTGCAGCACCTCACCGTTGATGGACAAGCCAATTGCGAGTTCATGCGGGTTGGCGATCTCGTCCAGGGTCACAATGGCCGGGCCCATGGGGCAGAAGGTGGGAAAGCTCTTGCCGAGAGACCACTGCGAAGTGGAAAGCTGCACGTCGCGGGCGCTTACGTCGTTGACGATGGTGCAGCCGTAGACGTGCTCCTTCCAAGCCGATGCCGGAATCCGGTAGCCACCCTTGCCGATGACAAAGGCCAGCTCGGCCTCGTAGTCCGGCTGGGTGGTGTTTTTGGGCAGCACGATATTCTCGCCGGGGCCGATGATTGCCGTGTTCATCTTGAAGAAGACCACGGGCACTTTGGGCAGAGCCATCTTTGATTCGATTGCGTGGTCGCGGTAGTTGAGCCCGATGGCGAAGACGCGCGGCGGATTCGCAATTGGCGCATGCAGGCGCACGTCGCCCAGCTTGTAAGCGGGATAGGGGCCTGGCTTGTCGATAGAGGTGAATCCAGCTTCGGCAACAGCGATGGCATCGGCGAACCCCAAGCCTGAAAGGTCGACAACCATGTTGCCTTCTTCAAGCAATGAACCGGGGCGCACCTTGCCGTCGGCTTTGGAAAACGAAACGAGTTTCATAAGACGCTCCTGAATGGGGATAATTGGGCTTGTTGAAACCTAGGCTGCGGTCCAACCGCCATCGATGGTCATCAGCGAGCCGCTGACGAATGCTGCCTCATCAGAGGCCAGATAGCGGACCAGGGACGCGACCTCTTCCGGCTTGCCGAGCCGCCCGATCGGCTGACGGGCGCGGAGTTCAGCACGCATCTCTTCCTTATTGTGCTTGTGAAACTTCTCAAGATATCCCTCGACAAATGGTGTTTGCACGGTACCGGGGCACACGGCATTGACGCGCAGGGTCTTGGGGTATTCGACGGCCAACTGGCGTGTCATGGCCAGCACCGCTCCCTTGCTCATGCAGTAGGCAAAGCGCTGCTTGATGCCCACCATGCCCGATACAGAGCCGATGTTGACGATGGTTCCGACGGCCTCGTGATATTCGGTTGCGGCAAACAACAGTGGAAGAAAAGCCCGCGTGACCAGGTAGACCGANNATGTCGAGACGGTCGAGACGGGCCGACGCCGCGGCGATCGAATCCGGACTGGTTACGTCCAGATGCAGCGCGTGTGCGGAGCCCAGGGAGTTGGCAAGATCTTCGGCGGCGGTGACGTTGATGTCGGCAATCCAGACGAAGGCTCCGGCGCGCACCAGTTCTTTTGCGGTGGCTTCGCCAATGCCGCTGGCGCCGCCTGTGACCAGAGCGTGCCGACCGTCGAGACGAAAGGCGTTGTCTTGCTTCGAGGGAGTTGCTGGGGTGTGTGGAACTGGATCGGTCATGAGAGGACACTCGATGCAATAAAGGCTGGGACCTGCGTTAAACCGGCGGCAGATGGAGCGAGAAAAAGTGACCGCTCCATTCCGCCAACGTGTTCAGAAGTTGCTATTTTCCACGCACCTCGGCAAATATCTTCAAGTATGCCTTGGCGGTTTCGGTGATGGTTTCAGGGTGTCCGGCATCGACGGCGGCCAAATTCACCAGGTCTCCGCCCACGCCAAGTGCTCGCGCGCCTGCGCGAAGGAAGCTCTCAGCGGTTTGCAGCGTCACGCCGCCCGTGGGAATGAGCTTGAGATGTGGAAACGGCGCCAGCAGCGCCTTCAGATAAGGAGCGCCACCGACGGCAGAGCAGGGGAAGATCTTCACGTAGTCCGCGCCCGCATTCCAGGCGGTGATGGCTTCAGTTGGAGTGAGCGCGCCGGGGCAGGAGACCTTGCCGTTCTTCTTGGTGGTGGCAATTACTTCGAGATGCAGGCTGGGGCTCACGACGAACTCCGCGCCGGCGTCGATGGTTGCCTGGCACTGATCGGCAGTGGTTACGGTGCCGGAGCCGAGCAGGAGCTTCGATCCGTATTCCTTTTTGAGTTCCTTCAGAAGGTCTATGGCGCCGGGCACGGTCATGGTGACTTCGACTACGGTGACGCCACCGGCGATCATGGCTTCAACCACCGCGTGGGCCTGGGCCGCGTTCTTTGCGCGAAGAACCGGAATCAGTCCTACGCGCTCAAGGGTTTCCTGTGTAGTTTCGGGCATTTTGTCTGGCTCCCGAGCTTAACTTCCGAGGGAAGATTTTGAACCGTTCCCTCAGGAGCTAAAGCCCGCGTTTCTTGTTGCGATTGATGTACGGGCTGAAGCCCGTACCCTTCAAAGAAAGCTTGTTCACTTGTCAGAGCAGAAGCTCTGACCTGCCTAGCGGGCGATGCGCGCCAACCCGCTTTTCTAGCGTGCAATGCGCGCTGATCCACCTTTGATGATGCGTTCAACTTCAGAGAGTGTGGCCATGCTGGTGTCGCCGGGAGTGGTCATGGCCAGCGCGCCGTGTGCAACTCCGCAACGGACCGCATAGTCGATGCCCTTGCCGGCGAGCAGGCCGTAGACGATGCCGGAAGCAAAGCTGTCGCCACCACCCACGCGGTCGAGGATCTCGATGTCGGTTTGCGGAACGTGAATGATCTTGTCTTCGTAAAGCGCGATCGCCCCCCATGCGTTTTGCGTGGCGCTGCGCACTGAGCGCAACGTGCTGGCGATGAGTTTCAAGTTTGGGTAAAGGCTGGCGACTTCTCGCAGCATCTCCGAATAACCCTCGATGGGCAGTTCGGCAAAGTCTTCGCTGACACCTTTGATCTTGACGCCGAGCATGGCGGAGAAATCTTCTTCGTTGCCGAGCAGCATATCGACTTTACGGACGATTTCGCGGTTCACTTCCTGCGCTTTGGCTTTGCCGCCGATGGACTTCCACAGCGAGTCGCGGAAGTTGAGGTCGTAGGAGACGGGCGTGCCGTATCTGCGGGCTGCGTCCATGGCTTCCACAGCAACCTGGGCCGTGGATGCGGAGAGCGCGGCAAAGATGCCGCCTGTATGGAACCAGCGAGAGCCGTTGGTGGGGCCAAAAATAGCTTCCCAGTCGAAGTCGCCGGATTTAACCTGGGCTATGGCTGTATGGCCGCGGTCGGAGCATCCGGCAGCCGCACGCACACCGTAGCCGCGCTCGGTGAAATTGAGCCCGTTGCGGACCGTGCGGCCGACGCCGTCGTAGGGGACCCATTTAAGCAGGGAAGTATCTACGCCGCCCTGGAGGATGAAGTCTTCCACCAGCCGGCCCACCTGGTTCTCGGCCAGCGCGGTGGCGATGGCGGTGCGCAGCCCAAAGCAGCGACGCAGGCCGCGAGCAACGTTATACTCGCCGCCGCCCTCCCACACTTGAAACTGCCGAGTGGTGTGGATGCGGCCCTCGCCGGGATCGAGACGAAGCATCACTTCGCCCAGGCTCAGGCAGTCCCAGCGCCGCGGAGAATCGGGAATCAATAGAGTATTCATAGCCACAGATAATTTAACGCATTCAGCCGTTGCCGGTCTGTGACTGCCCCTGGGTGCGGGACGATCGTTTAGGCTGTTACTGTCTTACAGGCGCGCGCTGGCGGGGTGGTTGTCGATTGGGTTTTGGGCGACTTCGCTCGAAGATGACGCCGGCGGGAGGAAGGTTTGATGAGTCAAGGTCTTTTCGATTTAAGCGGAAGAGTTGCAGTGGTGATTGGCGGGACCACCGGGCTGGGCCGCGAGATTGCCCTGGGTCTGGCTGCTGCCGGTGCGGACGTTGCGCCCAGTTCGCGGCGGCAGGAGCCGGTGGAGGCTGTGGCCGCGGAGATTGAGGCGCTTGGAAGGCGATCGCTGCGCGTCACTTGCGACGTGTTGGACAGGGGATCGATTGAGCGGTTGCACGATGCGGTACTCAAGGGCTTCGGCAAAGTCGACATCCTGGTGAACGCGGCGGGAATTACCCAAAAGGTGCCTACGCTCGAGGTGAGCGATGAGGACTGGTCGCGCGTGATTGAGACCAATTTGACCGGGACCATGCGCTCCTGCCAGATCTTCGGCGCAACCATGGCCCGCGCCGGTTATGGGCGCATCGTCAATATTGCTTCGATCGCAGCATTTCAGGGCTTCTTTAGAGTTGCAGCGTACGCGGCCAGCAAGGCTGCGGTGGCTTCGTTTACAAAAACTTTGGCTATCGAACTCGCTGAGACCGGGGTAAATGTGAATGCGATTGCGCCGGGAGTGTTTCCGACGCCTCTGAACATGGCCTTGATTAACGGCACGCCGCGCGGCGAAGAGATTCTTATGCGCACACCGATGCATCGCTTCGGCAATCCGCGCGAGGTGGTAGGGCCGGTAATCTTTTTGGCTTCTGCTGCGGCTACCTTCATCACCGGTGAAGTGATCGCCGTGGATGGCGGCTTCCTGGCCAGTGGCGTGAACCAATGAGCAGTTGCCGGTGAAGAAAAATTCACTGTCAAATGCGCGGCAATTCCATTGCACATAGGCGATGACGCGCCAAGCGCAACATAGTGTAGACTGGCACGCGAAGAGATTTGGTGGTCGACTTGTCGGCGCTAAACAGGGGAGGGAATTGATGGCTGGATCGCGGAAATTGCGCATGGGCATGGTAGGCGGAGGGCCGGGGGCGTTCATTGGCCCGGTGCATCGCCTGGCCGCGGAGATGGACGGGAAAATTCAGATGGTTGCCGGGGCCTTTTCGCAATCTCCAGAGCGCTCGCGCGCGGCTGGGGAGCGTTTCGGAATCGATCCTGCACGCACTTACGCCGACTACCGCCAGATGATCGACGCAGAACGCAGGCGGACCGACCCCATCGACTTTGTCGTCATTACCACGCCCAACCATTTGCACCTGCCCATCGCGCTGGCAGCGCTGGAAGCGGGCATTCCGGTGATGAGTGATAAGCCGGCCACTGCTACGTATGCAGAAGCGCAGGCGCTTGAAGCCGCGGTGGCCAAATCTGGCCTGCCCTACGGCCTGACGCATACCTATGCCGGTTATGCGATGGTGCGCGAGGCGCGCCACTTGTGCGCTACTGGACGCCTGGGCAAGATACGCAAGGTTGCCGTTGAATACTTCCAAGGGTGGATGAGCAAGGCGATTGAAACCACCGGTCACAAGCAGGCCGCGTGGCGCGCCGATCCCGCACAGAACGGGCAAGGCGGCGCCATCGGCGACATCGGCACGCATGCCTTTCACTTGCTCGAGTACATCTCCGGACTGCAGGTGACGAGCATCAACGCAACGTTGCGTTCCGTCGTGGAAGGCCGCTGTCTCGACGACGATTGCAATGCATTTGTGCGACTCAGCAACGGCTCCGCCGGCACGCTCGCCTGCTCGCAAGTGGCAGCTGGCGAGCTCAACGAAATGCGCATGCGGATCTATGGAGAAATTGGCTCCATTGACTGGCGCCAGCAGGATCCCAACCGACTCATCGTGAAATGGCTGGATGGGCCGGAGGAAGTTCACCACGCCGCTGCGCCGTATTTGGGGCCGGATGCACTGGCTGTCGCGCGTGTCCCGTCAGGTCATCCCGAGGGTTATCTGGAAGCATTCGCGGTTCTCTACCGCGAGTTTGCCGATGCTCTCGTGGCCTGGCAACAGGGCAATGCCAACCCGCTACCGCCAACGCTGCCGGGCATTGTCGCCGGTGTCCGCGGCATGAGGTTTATTGACCGCGTCATCGAGAGCAACCACAAAGAAGGCTGGGTTGAGTTTTAAGTAGCTCCGCAGTTTTTGAGGAGAGAAATTATGAAGACCATTAAAGGACCGGGAATTTTTCTTGCGCAGTTTGCGGGCGATACTGCACCCTTCAATACGCTCGGAGGCATGGCTGACTGGGCTGCCGGACTGGGCTTTACCGGGATCCAGATACCAACCTGGGACAGCCGACTCTTCAATTTGCAGCTTGCGGGTGAAAGCCAGGGTTATTGTGATGAAATCCTGGGCATCGCCGCCAACGCCGGGATTGCCGTCACGGAACTGTCGACGCATCTGCAAGGACAATTGGTCGCAAGTCATGCGGCCTTTGACGTACTGCTCGAAGGCTTTGCTCCACCCGAACTGGCCGGGAATGTGAAAGCCTGCCAGGCCTGGGCCGTTCAACAATTGGGGTGGGCAGCAAAAGCCAGCCGCAATCTCGGGCTGGACGCGCATGCTACATTTTCAGGCGCACTCGCATGGCCCTTCTTCTATCCGTGGCCGCAGCGGCCGGCGGGTCTTATCGACGAGGCTTTCAAGGAACTCGGCGCACGTTGGTTGCCCATCCTGCGGCAATTTGATGAAGCGGGCGTGGATTTGTGTTTCGAATTACATCCCGGCGAGGACCTGCACGATGGAGTCACCTTCGATCGCTTCCTCGCGGTTGTGGGCGGGCATCCGCGCGCGAACATTCTCTACGATCCAAGCCACATGATCCTGCAGCAGATGGATTACCTGGCCTTCCTGGACATCTATCACGACCGCGTCCGCGCCTTCCACGTGAAGGACGCTGAGTTTAATCCCAACGGCAGGGCCGGAGTTTACGGCGGCTATCAGGATTGGATCAATCGCCCCGGCCGGTTCCGCTCTCTCGGCGATGGGCAGATTGACTTCAGCCAGATCTTCAGCAAGATGGCGCAATACGACTATCCGGGCTGGGCTGTCATGGAGTGGGAGTGCTGCCTGAAGCATCCCGAGGCGGGCGCGGCGGAAGGCGCTCCGTTTATTCGCGACCATATTATTCGAGTCACGGATCGCGCCTTTGACGACTTTGCCGGCGGCGGTGCGGACACGAAAACCAATCGCAAAATTCTCGGGCTATAGCATATCTCGTTGCTGCTCCGGGTCTCGCTTGCGGGACCCGGAGCACGGCAAACGCAAGCGTGAGACTAATCGAAGTCTGTAACTTCTTCCACCGGTGACGGTATCTTTCCAGGCGCGACAATTCCATATTTCAAATCCAGAAAGTCCTGTAACTTATCGGGTAAGTACGCCGCTAACTCTTGCCAGGTAAGAACCTTTAACCGTATACGCATCTCGGCGCTTCTTACCGCGGCTAACACCTGGAACCATTCCTCGCGCAAATCGGGCCTTCGTTCGTCGTGCAGAACGCAAAAGCTGCAATCGGCGGCATACGCCGCGAGTACATTGCGTATAAGTTGATAACTCGCGTAGCCGGGCTCGCTGGCGCGACTGAGATTGAAGGCTTCAGCAGCGAGCGCCGATGGAGACTGGGCCTGCAACTCAAGCAAAGTTATCGCTGGAACTGTCTGGTCAATGACGCTCTCAAACTCCTGCGAGTAAGCCTCAGGGAACTCAGCTGCCTCTTTGCGTCTCGCCGAAATCAACTCAACGCGCGGCAATAATTCACGGTCGAAGACCTCATCGAAGTCGCGGTAGGCCTCCACGATCCGAGCCTCACGCATCTGGAAGTCTCCTTCCGTCAGCTTGGCTTCCACTAACAACGATCCCATGCGCAAATCTACTTCGGTGCGATCGAAGCGGCCGTTAGCGAGAGGGACGCGCGCTTTCCATCCGAAGACCGGCGCCGCATCGCCCTCGATCCCCAAGGCATTTCGCATTGCGGGCGACTCTGCCACGCCCGGCGTGCAGAAGACATTCATGAGCAGTGCGTCTGAACTCATGGACGAGTCGAGTTCTCGCCATCGCCTTTCCGCAACGGGCAATGACCGTCGGGCTTGCGCATGTACTTTGTCGAATCGGCGCATCCACTCGGGCCGGGCCACGATCGCCGCGTACGCGGAATCGGAAAAATTCCCGTGCCGCGCACCCTCGGGTGCGTAGACAATTACCCGCGAGCTGCCGTAGCTCTCTACGTGCAAGCGGCCATGCGCATAGCGCCGGTTGCGCAGACCAAGCTCCAGTCTGAGTTGGCCCGCACACCAGCCTGCATTCACTGTCATATGGAGCAGCTTACACCGCCTGCAGCAATAGCCTGCTCTCGCCCCCCGTCGTGGCGCGCCGCGTCTTCAGCAGAATTCGGTACACGACCGGTCCCCAGACCGACGTCAGGCCGGCGTTTGTCAGGTTAATCGTTTCCACGCTTACGGTCAACAGCGTGGGATCGAAGTCGAGCGTAACTTCGGAGGAATGGTCAGCGGCCCTTGGAAGGAGCCGTAATTTACGGTCTTCTACCTTGACCGGCCGACACGTCATCAACGACCAGGTGACATCAGTGGGGTTCGCTCGCAGCGCAAATCGGTCGTGAATCGATATCTGACTTTTAGTTCGGTCAAGCTCCACGCTGCGTATCCATTCACGCAGATTTGCCTCTGCCGGATAGGCATCCGCAATATTCATTTCCAGCGAGGTTATGCCATTGTCTGCAATGTAGCGAAGGTCAGTGGCGCGGTACGCTGATCCGACTCCCTGCTGAATGGTTCCAATGGTGGGGAGGTTATGGTACGCCGACTCCGTTGAAGGGAGTTCGTATCGATGTTCGTCGAAGCTCTGCTTCTGATATGCCTCCGCGCCGAGGTCGATAAGCACAGGCTCGCCGTCGAGATAGACCCAAAAGCTGCCGGTATCGTTGTGGCTATGACTCTTGCCATTGTCTGACGCGATGCTGGCGAGATAGAGACCCTTTGCGCTGTTCTCTTCCATACGGGCGGCCATCAGCGCTGTCTGCGGCAACCACACATCCTTCAGCAGAGGCGATGTCTGCTTTGGTTCAGCGCGCAAAGCCGTCTCACCGAAGATGGCTGGCAGTGTGCGCGGCACATAGTTGGCCGCCAGATCACCCGTGGCCAGGGCGATCATCATGGGACTTCCGACATGTTTTCCGTAGCGGAAGAGCAGATCGCGATCCAGTTCCTGCTTGGTATGCGCATCGCCGGAGTTCAGAAAGAGATCGTTGGCTATGCGCGCTTTGACAATGAATTCCCCCATTCGCCGGAGAAGAGGCTCGTGCCAGATGTCCACGCGGCCGTTGGTGGCGGAGCCGAGAAGATCAAGCGCATCCAACATCGAGCCGGGCGCACGATTCCAGTACGAGCAACCTTCCTCGCAACCGCCATCGTCCGGGTAGGTGTTGATGAAGTTATCCAAACAGGTCATCGCTTTTTGCACGGCGGCTGTTCTTCTCTCCGCATCCCGGTCAATCAGCAGTGCAGTGGTAAGCCAGCTCCAGCAGATCCACGCATCCCAGTTATTGACGGGCTGAATCTCGCCAGCGGGCGTTGCATCCCAGGGCAGATCGTCGCGCCGCTTGGAATTCGAAAGGCCCATCCACATGAAGTTCTGCACAAGCAGCGGCTTGAAGATGCGGCGCTCTGACTCTAGGTAAACGCGCTCAGTGATGAAGGGAGAGATGGCGTCGAGGCGATCACCGAGCAGATAGACGACCGTGGCAAGCTCAGCGGCTGTTTGAGCCGCGAAAAGATCGACGATGGGATCCTTCGGATCGGGGAGCCCGAGGCTTGCTTTTTGAATATAGAGGTGGGCCGGTACGCCCCAGAAGCTCTGCTCGCAAATGCACCACAATCCGTTTGCAATGTCGTCGAGAAAGCGGCCCTTGTTCTCGACGCACTCAGCATAAGTGAGAGCTTGCAGCGCGGCCAGATTCGCGTTGCGGCCCCGCTCATAGTTGGAGCGATTGCCAACGCGCGCATAGCTGAGAAACAGCGTTGCGGAAAGTGCCTCGTATGTGTGATTGAGATTCTTCTCGCCTTCTGCGATGAAGGCGGCACGTGTCTCCGGCCTCAACGCGGACCAGGCGGGGTCTCCAATTTTGGGATACGGTTTGTACTTATCGAGCGGAATAAGACTCTGCTTCAAAGCTTCGGGGCTGCACTGCTTCGCCAGCAGGTTGCGGTCCGCGCCACGCGGCCATGCCGTGTTCTTTACCGGCAACGTATGAACGTCGAGGCCTTCTAAAGCGCTGGCGCCGAGCAGGAGTGCTGAACCGGCAAGAAAGCTTCGCCGTGTAAGCGGGAAAAGGCTTTGAGATTGCTCTTTCATGAAAGGACCCTCGTGCTGCAGTTGTATATAAGAAGGCGGCCTTGAGCGGGCATGGGGCGGCACTCAAGAATGGAAGATGAGGGTGAATTTGCGGCTCTTGCGTCTAACCTGAAGTTCCAGCGCTT
>PKXI01000239.1 GCA_003133425.1 Acidobacteriaceae bacterium | reverse complement strand
CGAGTTTGGCCTTCCGGGTGCCACACTCTCAACCAGAGCGAGAGAACGGTCCGGAGGAGACGGATGCCCCAGGTGGCAACGCACTCCGGGCCGACGGGTCCTTCGGAGGCGCCACCATGAATGCGATGCTCAAACGCTGTATGCTCTTCGGCTCTTCGTTATCAATGGGCGTGTCCACAGGGCTACGCTGGCGGAAGGCGCCCCAGGTCGACAACCAGGCATCGGGGAAAACTCCAGAAGAGGATCGGGAGCTTCCGCCTGCATCTCAGCCGACTACAGTTGCTACCCTCAGGGGCACCGTGATTCGAAGCGGAGAGCGCTTCGCACTACGCGTCGCCGATGGCGCCCTCTACCCGCTCGACTCCACTGGTCGCGCCTGGCCCTTCGAGGGAGAGGACGTTCAGGTTACCGGGAACCTCGAGGGCGCGACCCGGATGATCCATATCATCGCGATCAAATCTGTAGACGATACGCAGACAGGTAGTCTGATGACCGCATGACGCAAGTGCGTGTCACTGCAGTTGCTGAATCTTGGTGCCTTCTGGAATCTTGATGTGGAACTGGTCGTCGCTCAGAGGCATGTTCTCCGTAACCTTCTCAACGGTCAGCACCACCTGGTACTCCTCAAGCGGGCGCTTGATGGTCACAGTCGAGGGGTATTTGTTGTCTCCAAAGTCAGCATACCTGCCATAAAACACCTGGGTCTCCAGGTTCCCCTGGTCGTCGTACAAATCCTGTTGATACGGCAGCAGGTCGTCCCGGTGAAAGTGAATCACGCGTAATTGCCGCAGTTCCTGGCTTCCCGGAATGGGGCGCATCACGCTGAGAATGTACTCCTGAATTAGCAGCAGATGTTTCTTTGAAGCATCCTCCACGGTGTCGGAGTCCGCGCTCACCGTGTATTGTTCGTCGGGCGATAGGCCACGCACAATGATGGCGTCCAAAAAGAAGCCGGGACGCATGTTTTCCAGCGTGTTCGGTGACTTCTTTGTCAGCTTGGTGGGTCCCTGATAAGCAGTTCCCTTCGTCGGAATAAGCAGCGTGAAGTTCTCCCCGTCGCTGGCCATATCAAACACCCTCGTGCCCAGAAGCTGAACCTGTCCGAGCACCCTCAACTGCTCCGGTTTGCGCATCAGAATGTGGCCGCGAAACGACGTGTAGTCCGTTGCCACGCCCTTTTCGGTCTTCATCACGCTGGGCTGAATCTCGACCGTCGCCACCAGGGTCTGAATGGCATCCCAGCGCTTGTTGAGCCGCGCAACCAGTTCCTGCGGCGCCACCGTCTGCGTCACGGTGGGCGCCTTGGGCACAGGCAGCTTGCGCGTCGTCCACAAACATCCTGAAACAAGCAGCATCGGAAGAGCCAAAATTGCGGTCGCCGCACGGCGACATCCAGCCCTCACCGCTCGCCTGCCTTCTTCATCGCGTGCCGGTAGCCGGCCACGTTGCGGTTGTGTTCCTCAATCGTGCTGGCAAACAGCGAGTGTCCCTGAGGATTGGCTCCTCCCGCGACAAAGTAGAGGTAGTCGGTCTTGGCTGGCTCCATGGCCGCGCGCAGCGACCTCATCCCTGGATTGGCGATCGGCCCTGGGGGAAGGCCCGGGTGCACGTAGGTGTTGTAGGGTGTGTCGTGCTTCAATTCAGTCTCGTAGAGTTGCCCGCGCCAAAGCCGTGAGAGTTCGAGCCCGTAAATCACTGAAGGATCGGTCATCAGCGGCATGTCTTTGGCCATGCGGTTCTCAAACACGCCGGCTACAACGGCGCGCTCGCCATCCACAGCCGTTTCTCGTTCCACCAGCGAAGCCATCGTCACCACAGCGTGCACATTTCCCTTGAGTCCAAGTTGAGCGGCCGCCAGCCGGAACCGGCGCACCATCGTCGCGGCAATCTGGGCGGCCGGCGTCTTAGGCGCCAGGCGATAGGTGTCTGGAAACAGGTAGCCTTCCAGGCTCGTCGCCTGGGGGTCGAGATCCGCGATGGTCTCCGCCTGCTTCACCGCGACTTTCAGAAAATCCTGCCGCGGCCCAAACCCGGCCTCTTCCAGCCGGGCTGCAATATCAAAAATGTTTGAGCCCTCCGGCACCGTCACCGCGATGGTATACACGTCGGAATGCTGAATGCGCTCATACACCTCAGCCACCGGAGCCGGATGGTCGAACCGGTATGTGCCCGCCTTCAGCGTTCCCCGCTTCCACCAGCGCATCAGGTCGAAAGCGTAGCTGCTGCGCACTATCCCAGCCGCCTGCAACTGGCGCCCCATGTGAATCGTGGAGGAGCCTGGAGGGATAGCGACAAACGTTTCGCTCGTCGGTCCGAATGGCGTAAACACAAACCAACCCGCGGCCGCGCCCGCCGCGCACAGCACCAGAAGAACGATCACTAGGAAGGTTCGGGCCGCGCCAACGCTGCTCTTTCGTCTGGTGATTCGTTTGCGGCGCGACATTCTCCTGCTGTTTCCCCTTCTGGTCCTTGTATTAAGAGACGCGAAAAACCCGCCCGGGATTCTTCGACTTTATCGATTGTATCGGGCGGTGGCTCTCCGCGGTGCCCCTCGGCTCTATGTCGGCCCGGCGGCTCCCCGGTTTCGGAGGGCTGATTTGAAGCGCATTGACTCCTGTTCCGCTCACAGATACCCTTCCCGGGCTCACCAATCCCCTAAAACCCGGTCACACTGCTTGTCCGTACACTCGGCCGTTCTTCCCGCGGCTCAGGCCGTTCTGTCAGCACGTTGCCAGGCCGTTGCTTTACGCTGGAAGGCAGGAGTCCCAAGCTGGAAAGCACACCACCACCCCGGTACCTCGGCCTCGACATCGGTTCGNNCGGTTCTCACTCTTGAGGTGCGGCGCAACCCGCGTGAAGACCTCCGCTCCCTGGCGCGCCTTGCGCGACGGTTCAGCGTGGCCGCCATTGTGGTGGGCAATCCGCTGCACATGTCGGGAGAGCAGAGCCCGCGAGCCGTAAAGACGCAGGCTTTCGCGGCCGAACTGGGTTCGTTGACTGGACTGCCCATCCACCTTCGGGACGAGCGCCTGACGACCCGCGAAGCGCACCAGATTCTCTACGAAGCCGGTCATCCCCGGCAGCAGCACCGCCGCATCGTTGACCAGGTTGCCGCCACTCTGATCCTCCAGTCGTTTCTTGACGAAAAGTGCAGGGAACAAGGACTAGGGAACAGGAATCCGGAATAAATGCGATCAACTTCTGCCATCCTGAGCGAGCATAGCGAGTCGAAGGACCTGCTTTTCGGCCAGCCGCGGGCAACTGCGCCTCCTTCTCTGCCGCCCGCTAACCCAGGGATCAGTAGTTGCAGCCCCAGGGAAGACGTCGGCTAACTCGCTGTACTTATCAACCCCTACACCAGTTGCGCGTGCATCTCCGCTTGCAAGGCCGCAAACAGCGGCTCCAGTGCGGCGCAGTCCAGGTTTCCCATCGTCGCAATCTGTCCCCACTTGTGCGCGCGCAGATAGTCGCTCTCGTGCGCAATCCTGAATCCGGCGCGAAGGCATTGCCGCGGGAACCCGGTCGAAGGCAGCGGAAACGTCGTGATCGTGGGCGCCGCAGTCTCCTCGGCCGCCAGCGTTCCAAGACCAATCTCGCGAATCTGCGCGCGCGTCCACTTGCCCAGCTCTCTGTAGTGCTGATAACGAGCCTCGCGCCCCGCCACCCCGCAGTAATTCCTCCGCAGCGCCTCATACACTGCGAACACCAGCGGCGACGACACCGTCGAAACCGGCCCCGACGTGCGCACCGCCTCCACCAGGTCGAAGGTCGGGCACAGCGTCTTTCCGTCAAGCCGTTGCATCGCCTGCTCTGAAATAAACAGGAACGCCAATCCCGCAAATGAACCCAGAGCCTTGCCTGAAACACCTGAAGCCAGAAAAAGCCGCTGCGTTCCCGACCCATGCGGATCCACGGCGCCAAGGCTGCTCACGCAGTCGGCAGCCACCGAAACACCATGCGATTGAGCCAGCCCGATCAGCCGCGGAAGATCGTTGATCACTCCAGTGCTGGTTTCCAGATGCACAGCCCATACCCATGCCGGCCCTCTGCTCAAGGCCTCCTCGATGTCACGAAAGCTCCACGGCTTGCCCCACTGAAAGCGCAGTTCGCGATAGCTAAGTCCCGCCCGCGCAGCCTGCCGCAGCAGCCGCTCACCGAACTCGCCGTTCGCGATCACCAGTCCCTCCGCGTTCCCAAAGGCGGCTCGCAGATTCGCAGCGACCACATCGTTGGCCAGCGTGCCTGACCCGCCAAGAATCACAGCCTGCATGCCGCCCATTAGTTCGCCCAGCCGCAGCCGCGTCTCGTCATACAGGGCGAGAAACGGCGTTCCGCGATGCGACACCGGCGGAGCTTGAAACGCCCTCACCACCTCGCCCGAAAGCTCCACAGGCCCCGGCAGCAGACTCAGTGCATGGTTGCGCCGCCAGCGCGAACCGTAGAGCGGTAGCCGGCTGCTGAACTCCGGCGGAGGCGCGTCAAGCGACAGCCGCATGGGCACAAACGCTGCCGCTCCGCTGGCAACTGCGGGCCCCATCGGCCGAAAGCCCAGCTTGGCGTACATCGGCTGCCGCTCCACAATCCCCGAAATCAACAGGTCAGAGTAACCGTGCGCCCTTGCATACGCATCCACCTGCGAGAACAGCCCCGCCACCAGCGAGCCGTCGCGGAATTCGGGCAAAATCGCCAGCAGCCGCACTTCCAACGGCGCACGCAACCTGCCCAGCACAGCCGCATCGCTCAGCCGGCTCGCGATTGAAAACTCAGGCCCGTCGTGCACGGACACCATGCCCACAACGGCCCCGTCTTTGCAGGCGATAAAGTAGCGATTCCGCTGGTGAAATCGGTCGATCAGCTGACCATCAGGCGTCGTAGAATGCTGCCCGATTTCTTCCGCAAAGATCCGATGATTCAGCCGATGAATCTGCTCAAATTCATCGGGAGTTTCGGCTTCCTTGAATTGGATTCCCTGCATCGCTTCGTACCCGCAGATTAAGTCACACAACTGTAACATGCGGTCAACACGATCCGGAATCCGGAAATCAACCCCCCACCGACACCGCTGCAAACCCCGAACACGAGAGATCGCCAGGCGAACAGCATCCCTACTACCCCAGCCCCTGAACCCAGTCACAGCCTCTGAGCATAGCCGAAGGAAACCTGCGGTTCGGACGCCAACTCGATCAACCGCCNNTATCCACGGAAACTCGGACTCAGGACACTATCGGCTAATGTATTGCGTCTGGCTGTCGGTCTTGAATGTGAACGCGTCGCCGGGCAGTTGCTCATTCACTTTGATGTTGAAATAGACCGACACGCGGTACTGTCCGGGGCCCTCATCGAACACCTGTTTCAGGCTGATGGCGCGGTCGGTGTCCATCCATACCGTTACCTTGGGCAGGTTCCTGCGAACCTCGGGATCTTTGGCTACCAGTTCCAGCTTCTCGGTCGTGACTCCATCCAAGGTTTCGGGCCCAACATAGGTGATGTCCCACTTCTCGGCCATCGCTTTGCCGCTGGCGCCAAAGCCCAGCATCATGTAGCTCTCAAACTTGCTGGCTTTTGCGAAGGTGGTCACCTTGTTCAGGTTTCCGCCTTCCCAGAGTCTGAACGCGCCCTTCGAATACGTGTAGACCTTGGGTGTCGGCTTGCCATTGATTGTCTGGATATGCGCCGCCATCTGAAAGGAGGTCCCGGTGCGCTCGAAGTAGATCGTCCCCTTCTGCACTTCCCTGTCCTCGATCGGATCGGTTTGAACCGAGTCGAATTGAAAGTCGGCCGAGGTGGATTTGAACCGGGCCGCGGAGGCGTCCAGCTTGCGCAGCACCGAGTCCAGGTTTTCGGCCGCAAAAGCCGCCGGCGTGGGCAGCAGCCATAAAGCCATTGACACTGCAAAAACAAGTTTGCTCAGCGTGCGCATACACTTCCTTGATTTGTTTGACGCGCTCAAGCGCTCGATAGACCAAGACATCGGTTATCTGTGAGCCCAGACCTTCCAGGCCACGGGGTTCCCACGCTCGTCTCGCGCCAATTCCCAGCGCTCCAGGTAGACCTCGCCGGTGACCGGTTCAATCGCCTTGCGCAGTGCCTTCTTCACCACCGAGTCCGAAGCTGCCGCGGGAACGTTCACATCGGAGGCTTGCACTGTGATGACCACCCCATGGCCGCCGTCACCCACTATCAGCATGGGCTGCGTGGAGCCGATCGGCAGCGACGGCTTGTCACCGTAGTCCCACAGGTGCGGCGTAATAAAAATGAACGCCAGAATCAGCGTCACCATCACGTCGTAGTGAAAGTTGCCGCGCGGATAGGTCCAGTAAAAGTAGCTCTTTAGGATTTTGTTCATTCTGCTTGCCGCGTGATCCTTTCCAGGCCGCCCATATACGGCCGCAGTGCTTCGGGAATCAGAACCGTGCCGTCGGCCTGCTGGTAGTTCTCAACAATCGCCAGCCAGGTGCGGCCGACGGCCAGGCCGCTGCCATTGATGGTGTGCACAAACTCGTTCTTGCTCTTGCCGCCCGCCGCCTTGTAGCGGATGTTGGCACGCCGCGCCTGGAAGGCTTCAAAGTTGGAGCAGGACGAAATTTCGCGATAAAGCTGCTGTCCAGGCAGCCAAACTTCCAGGTCAAACGTCTTGGCGGACGAAAAGCCCGTGTCGCCTGCGCAAAGCAGCACGCGCCGGTAGGGCAGCCCCAGCGTTTCCAGAATCTCCTCGGCATCGCTCGTCAGCCGCTCGTGTTCGGCGTCCGATTCCTCGGGGCGCACAAACTTCACCAGCTCCACCTTTTGGAATTGGTGCTGGCGAATGATGCCGCGCGTATCCTTGCCCGCGGCGCCAGCCTCGGCGCGGAAGCACGGGGTATAAGCCGTCAGCCGGATGGGGAGCCGCGCCTCGTCCAGAATCTCATCGCGATACAGATTGGTGACCGGAACCTCCGCGGTTGGAATCAGCCAGTGGTCGTTGTCCTTGAACTCGCCGCGAGCCGCTGCCTCCGCGTCGGCGTCAGAGCACCGAAACAGGTCTTCGGCAAACTTGGGCAAATTGCCCGTTCCATACAGGCTCTTGCTGTTCACCATGAAGGGCGGCAGCACCTCGGTGTAGCCGTGCTTTGCGGTATGCAGATCGAGCATGAAGCTGATCAACGCGCGCTCCAGCCGCGCTCCTGCGCCCATGTACACCACAAACCGCGCACCGCTTATCTTGGCTGCACGTTCGAAGTCGAGAATACCGAGCGCCTCGCCAAGTTCCCAGTGCGGCTTCGGCTCAAAATCGAACGCCCGCTTCTTGCCCCAGGTCTTCACGGTCACGTTGTCGGCTTCTGACTTGCCGGCCGGCACTTCGTCGCGCGTCAGGTTGGGAATGCGCGCCAGCGACAGGCGCATCTGCTCATCGAGCGTGGCGGCGTTGCTATCCAGATGATCGAGCTTTTCCTTGAGGGCGCGCGTCTCGTCCATCAGCGCTGAAGCATCCTGCCCGGCCCGCTTGAGCGCACCAACCTGCTGGCTCAGCTCGTTGCGCCGCGCCTTCAGTGTCTCAGCCTGCGTTATGGCGTCGCGCCGGCTTTGATCGAGCGCCCGGAAATCTCCCAGCAACGCAGCCGGGTCCGCCCCGCGGGCACGCAGTTTTTCTTCCACCAGTTCCAGGTTCCCCCGGACAAATCCCATGTCGAGCATGACCCAACTAGTTTACTTGATGGGGAGCAGCACTGACCGGGAAGCTGAGGGCTGACGGCTGAAGGCTAGCTCTTCTTCAACTCTGCCTCCTTGGCGGTTTCCGGGGCCGGTCCTGCCTCCATGTGGTCCTGCCACCCGGGCAGGCGTTGGTCCCCGGTGATCAGCCGCGCCCCGCGCGTAAACGTCAAATACGTCCATGCCCAGCTCGCCAGCACCGCGATCCGGTTTCTGAATCCAATCAAAAAGAAGATGTGCACGACCAGCCAGATGACCCATGCCGGATAACCGCTCATGTGGGCATTGAAGGGCCATTTCACGTCAGCCACTGCGGACATGCGGCCGATCGTCGACATGTCGCCCTTGCGCGTCGATCCCCACCACCTCATCCATCAGCACCTCGGTGTTGGGCTGGTGGCGCAGAATGGTGCGGATAGGCTGGGCAATGTCGGCTGGCGACAGCACCGCCAGCGCGACCTGGTAAAGGAGCGGCTGAAACACGTGATGGTTGCGCCGGTCCAGCACCGTTACGTCCACCGGCAGATGCCCCAGCCCTTGGGCCGCGTGGATACCCGCAAAGCCTCCGCCGACGATCACCACGCGAGGACGGCGAGATTGCTGCTGCGTGCCTTGGTTCGGCGGGGATTTTGTCGGATCACTCAAATTTTGTGCCTCTAGTTTCTAGATGCGCTCCAGCAGCAATCGGTGACAAGTCCTTTCATAAGCAGCAGCGAGGCCCCATGCCCGTGCTGTAGCATCCACGTATGATCGCGGGCGTTTCCTGGATATGGTGGGCGGGGTTCCACGCCGTAGTGGCCGTGCTGCTGGTGGGGGATTCGTTCATGCCCGGTCACCGGCGCGAAACGCGCCACAAGCAGGCCTTTGCGTGGCTCGGCACCGCAGTGTTGGTTTTGGCCGCGGCCTGCTTTGCCGCCTGGATTGCCATGACCCAGGGCCGCCAGACGGCTCTTGAATTTGTGGCCGGCTACACCATCGAAACCTCACTAAGCATCGATAACCTTTTTATTTTCATGGTGCTGTTCCAGGGCTTCCGCATCAGCGCGCGACGCCAGCACAAGGCCCTGCTTTGGGGCGTACTTGGGGCGGTGGCGCTGCGAGGGCTGTTTATTGCCGCAGGCGTTACCCTTCTGCAGCGTTTCGAGTGGATAACGTGGATCTTCGGGCTGTTCCTCCTTTATGCGGCCTGGCGGCTCGTCCGCGGCGGCTCAGCCAAGGCAGCCATTCCAGAGTGGATTCGGCGCATGCAACCAGCCAAGGGTTCCTTGCTGCCTGTAATCCTCGCCGTCGAGGTCACCGACCTACTTTTTGCTGTCGATTCCATCCCCGCAGTGCTCGGCGTATCGCACAATCCCTTCGTCGTTTACACCTCAAACATTGCGGCAGTCCTGGGCCTCCGCTCCCTCTACTTCGCCCTGGCCGCAGTGCTCGACAAGTTCCGCTATTTGCACTACGGCCTCGGCGCGCTCCTCGGCTTCGTAGCACTGAAGATGCTGGCCGCCCGCTGGCTCGAGATACCGATCACGCTGTCGCTCGTAGTGATGGGCATAATTCTGGCCGTGTGTGCCATAGCCTCGTCGCTGGCAGGAAGCAAAGTGCAGCGGGTCAGTGGTCAGTAATCAGTGTTTGGCGGGGCTTGAAAGGTCTGCTTAGGTGGTTAGCGGCAGACGTTAAAGGTTCGCTTAAATGGTTACGATTTATAGCGAAATGTTCGCTTATAGGGTTGTACTTCTTCGAGCACTTAACCTTTCAAGCGGCCCAAATCGGCAAACTGGCTGCTCACAAAGTGCCGAAAGTTGAGGAAGGGTTGTCCGTAACTACCCGAAAACGCCTTAAATGGGGTCAAATATGAGCAAATACGGGCAAATTCGACCAAAATGAATGGCTTTTTGCGTGTTTACGCAGACTGTACGGGTAGGGCAGTGGACAGTGAACAGTGAACAGTGGACAGTGAGCGGTGAACAGAAGATAGTGAACAGCCGCGAAGCAACGCTCGATTGCAAGTTCTGGCATACCCGGGAGCTTCTGACCCCTGACAACTGATCCCTGATCCCTGACCCCTGACCTCACGCCAGCGCCAGGTTCAGATTGTCGATCGCTTCGTCAATCTCCGCCGTGTTTTTGTACCCCACCGTCACGCAATCCACGCCAGCATCCTTGAACGCGAACCGCATTGCCCGCTGCCGGTCCTCGTGGCTGAACGTGCCTTCTCCAATCAGCTTCATGCTGATCACGCCCATCCCATCCTTCTTCACATGCTTCACGTGCTGCACAACCTCGCTCACGTTGCCCGGCTCGCGCGTGTCGTATGCTTCGGCATCCATGCTTGCGCCCTTGTGGTTCATGCGGATCATGGCCACGTCCAGCCACCTGTTGCCCGGTACCAGCCGCAGCGCCGGCAGCCCGTGCACACTGGCGCCGTGGCTCTTGATCTGCTTCTTCGCTTCCGCCTCCATGATTGCGTCCTGCCACCTCGTGGTGTCTGCGAACCATGTCGCCGTATGCTGCCAATGCAGCAGCATGATGTCGAAGTAGTCGGTGTTCGAATTCCTCCGCAACAGGTCCAGCGTCCCCCAGCAATCCACACCATCTCGCGTTGTCACTTTCGACATCAGCGCATAGCTCTCCCGCGGAATGCCCTTCAGCGCCACCGCCAGCATCTGCTGCGATGCGCCGTACGACTCGGAGGTCTCGAAGAACCGTATTCCGCGGTCATACGCGTGATGCACAAGCCGCGTCAGCCCCTCCTGTCCAAGTTCCTGTTGAATGCGCCCGCCAAAGCTGCCCGTGCCCAGCGCCAGCCGCGTCACCTTCACGCCCGAGCGGCCCAGTGTCACCAAATCGGTCGCCGTAGCGCGCTCCGCCTTCAGAGGCAGCCCACTCGCCACCGCTCCCGCTGCCACTCCAGCCTTAAGAAAACTCCGCCTCGAAACCTCGCTCATGGTTCCTCCCAATCCCTGACCACTGACCACTGACCANNACTGACCACTGACCACTGTTCACTGTCGTTACGCCAACGCCAGATTCACATTCTCGATCGCTTCATCCACTTCAGCCCGGCTCTTGTATCCCACTGTCACGCAATCTACGCCTGCGTTCCTGAAAGCGAACCTCATTGATGCCTGGCGGTCTTCGCGATTGGTAAACGATCCTTCGCCAATCAGCTTCATGCTGATCACGCCTTTACCAGCCTTCCGCGCCTCGTGCACATGCTCCACCACTTCGCTCACGTTGCCTGGCACATGCGCCCGCGGGTCTTCGGCATCCATATGAGCGCCCTTGTGATTCATGCGGATCATGCCGATCTCCAACCACTTGTCCGTCGGAACCTGGCGCAGCGCCGGCAGTCCGTGCACGCTCGCGCCGTGCGTGCGAACAGCCTGCTTATGCTCGTTCTCGAGAATCACATCCTGCCATTGCTCTGAATCGGTCGGCCAGGTCGCCGTGTGCTGCACATGCAGCAGCATGATGTCGAAATAGTCCGTCTGCGCCGCTTTGCGCAGGTCGTCAATCTTCGTCTGTGGATCCCTGCCGTCGCCCGTCGTCATCTTCGTCATCAGCCGATAGTTCTCGCGCGGAATTCCTTTCAACGCGATCCCCAGCATCTCGTGCATCTGCGGGTAAGCCTCCGCGGATTCAAAGAAGCGAATCCCGCTGTCGTACGCATAGCACACCAGGCTGGTGAATCCTTCCTGGCCCAGGTCCCGCTGCACACGGCCATTATTCGTCCCCGTCCCAAAGGCCAGCCGCGTCACCTTCATGCCCGATCGACCCAGCGCCACCCAATCGGTCGCCTTGCCGCGCTCTGCCAGCAGCGGAAGGGCACCCACGCTTGCCAGTGTGCCCGCCGCGAGTCCGGTCTTAAGAAAATGTCTTCTGGAAATGGAATGCACGCAACCTCCGCGGATTGGCCAAGGGGGACCAATTGCCCGAAGATTACCACAATTCGCATTCAGCCCGCATTAACGCCGCCCGCTCTCGCACTTCAAAGTGGGGTTGGATTGGAAAAGGCCGCTGTAAATGCGTGATTAGGGTGTGATTGGACGAGAGCAGGCAACCTCATGCAACTCATCAACCACCACTTCGTATCCGTCCGGTGGCTGAAAGGTCGCTCGGTCGGGTTCGCTCAGATCCAGGCTCACTACTTCAGTCGTTCGCGTCCCGCTCTGCGGATCCGTGTCCACCTGCCTAAGCGGAAAGTCGAATCCGGGTGCCGTCCAGGACTCGTTGGTCCGCACCAGTGGCCTGTCGTTGCCAATCTCGCCCACCGGGGTCGTGAAGGTTGAGCGATACCCGTGCGCTTTAATGCCCATGATGGTCGCGGTTCCAAGGTCCTCTCTTGCCGGGGTTTGCCGCAAAGGTCGTGGAATCGTCCCGTTCGGCATCACCGCAATTGCGGCGGAAACTCCCGTGCCGAGGCCGGCTCCTTGCGTCGCCGTGACCCGCTGCGATGAAGGACCATAGGAGACCCTGAAATTTCCGGCGTCGGTTGCCCAGCATCCCTGCCGCTGATCCGCCGGAGGCAGCTTTATAACTCTTGCCCTCTTGTTCTGTGAGTCCCAGGTGATCTGTGTTCCCTCTACGGGGTCGCTTACATTCGTCCAGGTCACCGAACTGCGCGCCCCAGGATCAGGAAAGCCAATGTTCATATTCGGAAAGCTGCTGTTCGTATGCAAAAAACGGCCCTGCGAATCCCGCGCCCTCATCTCCCTGGTTTCGCGGGAGATTGTTGTGCCATCCACAAGCTTTTGCACGCTGGTGATCTTCAACTCCGCCGTATAAGCCTCACGTTGAACTTTGGCGGGCGTCACCGGGCAGGGAGCCGTTGTTTGCCCTCGGGTAGACTGTCCTGCTATTGGTATTGCAGAAACCATGAGTGCGAAACTCGCGAGACCCAGGTAAACCATTTCTCGCATTACGGATCCCCTTTCCAATACGTGTCTGTGCGGGCTGCATTCTTAGACGCGATCAGGTAACTCCCGATCAATCTATGGCAAAGAATTATAATCCCGATTCCGCCAAGGGCTGCCCACTACCCACTGTGCCCTGTCCACTGCCTCTCGGTGGTAGCCTCAAAATAGATGCCAAGGGCCTCGCAGGTTGATTTTCTAGTCATGGGAGCGGGCGTTGCCGGGCTTCGCGCCGCCGTTGAGCTGGCCCGCCACGGTGATGTTCTGGTCGTCACCAAGGAGTCGCTCAGCGAATCCAACACCCACTACGCACAGGGCGGAATCGCCGTCGCCATGGAAGGCGATGAAGATGTCGCTCTCCATCTCCAGGACACAATAAACGCCGGCGATGGAATCGTGTATCGCCCCGCCGCTGAAGCGCTCGTATCTGAAGGCCCCATGCGCGTGGCCGAGCTCATTGAGTGGGGCACGAACTTCGATCGCGAAGCCGGCGAGCTGCTCCGCACCCGCGAAGGCGCCCACTCGCTGCCTCGCATCCTCCACTCCAGCGGCGACGCCACGGGCGCCGAAATCAGCCGCTCGCTGGTTGCATTCGCGCGTGCACAAAAGCGCATCCGCTTTGCCGAGTGGATCATGGTCACCGGCATCGTCACCTCCGGCGGCCGCGTCGTTGCGGTCGATCTGGCTCCCGCGGGCCCCAATGTTGAGGATCAACACCCACATAGAATCAGCACCCGCGCTGTCCTGATCGCCGCAGGCGGTGCGGGCCAGGTCTACTCCGACACCACCAACCCCGCCGTTGCCACCGGCGACGGCATCGCCCTTGCCGCCCACGCCGGCGCCGAACTGGCCGACATGGAGCTCTACCAATTTCACCCGACCGCTTTGTCGCTGCCCGGCGCGCCACGCTTTCTTCTCTCCGAAGCCCTGCGCGGCGAAGGCGCCTGGTTGCGCAACGACCGCGGCGAGCGCTTTATGGAGCGCTACCACCCCCTGCTCGAACTCGCCCCGCGCGATGTTGTTGCCCGCGCCATCGCCCGCGAAGGCCTGAGTGAGCAGGGAACAGCACGCCCCGTCTATCTCGACACGCGCCATGTGCGCGGCATTAACCTCCACGAGCGTTTCCCCGGCATCAGCGCTTTTCTCGCACCCTACGCGCTCGATCTTGCCCGCGACCTCATCCCCGTCCGCCCCGCCGCGCACTACCTCATGGGCGGCATCAAGACTGACCTGGCGGGGCGCACCAGTCTCGGCGGCCTCTACGCCGCCGGAGAAGCCGCATGCACCGGCGTTCACGGCGCCAATCGCCTGGCCTCCAACTCGCTTCTTGAAGGCCTCGTTTTCGGCGCCCGCGCCGCACAGGCGATGATCGCGGACGGCCTCACGTTCGTTCCCGTTGACGCGCCCGAAGCTGAACCTGCGCCCTTATCCGCAGCCGAAGCAGCGCAAGTCGAAGACCTCATTACTCAGCTGCAAGCCGACCTGTGGGCATATGCAGGCCTGCTTCGAGAAGAGCCTACGCTGCGCCAGGGCCTTGCCGCGCAGGCCGCCTGTGCCGCCGCACTCCAGGAACTCGCGCAACAGGGCAAAACCAGCCGCCGCCTCAACGAAGCGCAAGCCTTAGCGCGTGTTGCCCACGCCATCCTCCACTCCGCCCTGGCCCGCACCGAAAGCCGCGGCGCGCACTTCCGCAACGACTATCCAACCCGCGACGACCAGAACTTCCAAAAGCATTCAGTCCTGACCCGCGAAGGCCGAGTCGTCTTCGAAGAGTGGTAGCGGAAAAGCAGTTTCCAGCCTTCAGCTCTCAGCTACTTCTATCCCGCATCAAACGTCCAGAAGCTGACAGCTGACAACTGACAACTGAAAATTGAAAACTGTCCACTGTTCACTGTTCACTGACTTCCCCCTTGACTCCTCCTCCACCTTCGCGATAGCTTTTGCTTACACGGGAAAGGAGGTTGATCCAGCTGATGAAAAGTGAATGTTCCAGTTGTTTCGTACGTGAGGTGACTGAGGCCTGAGGCCCTTGCGCCCCAGCCCCCAGATAAGTCCTGCATTGATCCGCCTCGGCGGATTCTCCGCAACGGCTCTGGCACTCGCGAAAGCGCGAAGGCCTCAGTCCAGTCCCAACAGCCCACCGGCAGCGGCCTGAGAAGCTTCATTCTCAGGCCGTTGTTGCGTTTGGTGGACGAACCGGTGCCTGCGGTTTTCCCTTTGCAGACGCCCGCGAGTCGGGTTATGATCACCGTCCATGTTCCCCTATGATTCAGCGCTGCTTTTGGCTGTTCAACAAACGCCGCAGACGATTGCCGATGTGGTCCAGTTGCTCGAGAGTATCCAGAGCATTTGTGCGGACGGCGATGGACTGAAGTGGTTCAATGGGCTTTATCTTGACGTGACCCGAGCGGTGCAGGCCCGTGTGGACGCGGCGGGATTCGGCGATCCCGAGTGGTTTGCCGTGCTTGATGTGCGTTTTGCCGGCTTTTACTTTGCCGCGGTGCAGGGCGCGCTGACAGCAGAAGTGGTCCCGGGGTCCGGTGCGCCAGGTTGTTGGCAGGCCCTGTTCAACGTGCGCAACCAGGCGCCGATTGCGCGCATCCAGTTCGCACTCGCCGGCATGAACGCGCATATCAACCACGATCTGCCGCAGGCGGTGGTGGATGTGTGCCAGGCGACGGGCATTGAGCCGCAACACGCGAGCACGCAGTACGACGACTACACGGCTCTCAACGCCACTCTCGACAGCCTGATCGAAGCCGCCAAAAGGAACCTGCACGTGCGGCTGCTGGGAGATGCGCTGCCGCAAGTGTCGCGACTTGAAGACACCCTGGCAGCATGGAGTATGTCCTCGGCACGCGAGGCAGCCTGGAACAATGCCGAACTGCTCGAGCATCTGGAAGATGCACCGCTGGTTTCCGGCACGTTTATTGAAACGCTCGATGGTCTGACGGCCGTGGCGAGCAAGACAATGCTTGTGCCGGTTCCGTGAGCACTCAGCCACTGTACCCTGAGAACAAGAAACAGGGCGATGTCATAGAATCCAAATAGCATGAAGTGTCCCTATTGTGGTTTCGGGCAGGACCGCGTAGTCGACTCGCGCGAAAGCAAGGAGGCCGACTCCATCCGGCGCCGCCGCGAGTGCGAGCGCTGCACCCGGCGCTTCACCACCTACGAGCGCATCGACGAAATCCCCTATATGGTGGTCAAGAAAGACGGCCGCCGCGAGCGTTTTGACCGCCAGAAGGTACTCAGCGGTCTGCTCCGCGCCTGCGAAAAACGGCCGGTATCCTCAAGCCAGTTGGAAAAGATCGTCGACGCTACCGAGGCCTTTTTGATGGACGCGTCAGAGCGGGAGCGAACCACCAGCGAAGTAGGCGAGCTGATAATGGAGCACCTGAAAGGGCTCGACACCGTTGCGTATATCCGCTTTGCCTCCGTCTACCGCGACTTCAAAGACGTGCGCGAATTCAAGGAAGAACTGGAAGGGCTGCTCGGCGGCCGCGTCGGCAAATCGAAAAAGTAGCTGTCAGCTGGAAAGGGAATTGCAATGGCAGAAACAAAGACCCACAAAATTACTTTGATCCCCGGCGACGGCATTGGCCCCGAAGTCACGCATGCGGTTGTTCGCATCCTCGAAGCCACTGGCGTCAAGTTCGACTGGGAGCGTTTCGCTGCCGGAGCCGAGGCCTTCGAGATTCATGGCGAGTACATTCCCGCTGCGCTCTACGAATCCATTGAGCGCAACCGCATCGCTCTGAAGGGCCCTGTGACCACGCCCATCGGCGGCGGCTTCAAAAGCATCAATGTTACGCTCCGCAAAAAGTTCGATCTCTTTGCCAACTTCAGGCCCATCAAGAATCTCCCCGGCGTGGCCACCCACTGGCCCGGCGTTGACCTGATCATCGTCCGCGAAAATACTGAGGGCGAGTACGTAGGCCTCGAGCACGAGGTTGTTCCTGGCGTGGTTGAAAGCATCAAGGTCATCAGCGAGAAGGGCTCCACGCGCATTGCGAAGTTCGCCTTCGAGTACGCGCGCAAGCACGGCCGCAAGAAGATTCACTCCATCCACAAAGCCAACATCATGAAGCTCTCCGACGGGCTTTTTCTGAGCTGCGCGCGCAAGGTGGCCGAGGGGTTTCCGGATATCTTCTACGGCGAGCACCTGATCGACAACACTTGCATGCAACTGGTCATGAATCCTTTCCAGTACGACACGCTGCTGCTTGAAAATCTCTACGGCGACATCGTGAGCGACCTCTGCGCCGGCCTCGTTGGCGGCCTGGGCCTTGTGCCGGGAGCGAATCTGGGCGTGGAATGCGCCATCTTCGAAGCGGTACACGGCTCTGCGCCCGACATCGCAGGCAAAGATGTGGCGAATCCCACCGCGCTCCTCCAATCGGCCGTGCTCATGCTGCGGCACATCGATGAGCCCGCCGCGGCAGATAAGGTGCAGAATGCGCTTGAAACGGTCTACGCCGAGCACAAGACCCTCACCCGCGACGTAGGTGGCACGGCGGGAACCAGCCAGTTTGCCGACGCGGTGCTGGCAGCGATGGGGTGATGAGCTTCTGCGGTTAAACCCATCCTCCTGTACACTGGAGAGTTAAACTGCTATGAAAAACAGACAACCAATCGGCATCCTGGGCGCGACCGGAATGGTCGGCCAACGCTATATTCAACTGCTTGAAAACCACCCGTGGTTTGAGATCACGTGGCTTGCCGCCAGCGACCGCTCAAGCGGAAAGACTTACGGCGAGGCGGCCAAGTGGCGTTTGGATACGCCGCTGCCCGAGCGCATTGCAAAGATGCAGGTTTCCCCTGCCGAGCCTGAGGGCGCGCCGAAGGTGATCTTCGCCTCCATCGACGCTGCCATCGCGCGCGATATGGAGCCGAAGTTCGCCGCCGCCGGCTGCGCGGTGCTCTCAAACTCCAGTGCTTTCCGCATGACACCGAATGTGCCCCTGGTCATTCCTGAAGTCAACGCCGACCACCTGCATCTGATCGAAGAGCAACCCTCGCGCCAGGCATCGGGCGGGTACATTGTTACCAATCCGAATTGTTCAACCATCGGCCTGGTGATGGCGCTCAAGCCCATCGAGCAACGCTTTGGGATTGAGCAGATTTTTGTCACTACAATGCAGGCTGTGAGCGGCGCCGGCTATCCCGGCGTGGCTTCCATGGACATCCTGGACAACGTGGTGCCTTACATCGGCGGCGAAGAAGAAAAGATGGAAGCGGAAACGCTGAAGCTGCTGGGCAAGCTGGACGGACACGGAATCAAGCCGCTGGCCGCCGGCATGACCGCCCATTGCAACCGGGTTTCAGTCGTGGACGGCCACACCGAGTGCGTCTCCCTCAAACTGTGCACGAAAGCCACGCAGGAAGAGATTCTGGCGGCCTGGGCTGAATTTCAGCCACTGGCCGGCCGCGATTTGCCCACCGCCCCCGCAGTCCCCGTGCAATGGGCATCGCAGCCTGACCGCCCCCAACCGCGCCTGGATCGCAACCGCGGCAACGGCATGGCTGTCACCGTTGGAAGGCTGCGCCCCTGCAACCTGCTTGACTGGAAGTTCGTGCTGCTTTCGCACAACACCGTGCGCGGTGCGGCCGGAGCGACCATCCTCAACGCCGAGTTGCTGGTGAGCCTGGGTAAGCTTGAACCTGTTGCTGAGGCCGCTGCGCGCGCCTGAAACCGATAAGTGGCACTGGCTTTGAAAGGGCACGGCTTCAGCCGTGCCGTATGCCTCGCGGAATGATCGCGGCTTTAGCCGCCGAGGGAATGCAGACATTTGGAATAGAAATTTCGCCCAATGACTAAGACCGCACCCTTTCAAAAACTTGTGGTCCGGCAAGGGAACGATGGGAAGATTGGCATGAGCCTGGTTGTGATGAAGTTTGGCGGCACGTCGGTGGAGGACCCGGCGGCCATTGGGCGTACCGCAGCCATAGTTGCCGGACGCGTTGCCATGGGGAAGCAACCTGTAGTGATAGTCAGCGCAATGGCGAAGGTAACCGACCAGTTGCTCCGGGCTGCCTCATGCGCCGCACTTGGCGACCGCACAGGCTCTCTGGCCATCAGTTCGCGCCTGCGTTCACGGCATCGCGACACGGCCTGTGCGCTGATAAAGAACGCCGCCGAAGCTTCCAAACTAGTCAAGATGATCGACGAAAATTTCGACTCGCTCGACGAGGTTCTGCGCGGGCTCGCGGCAATTCTGGAACTCACGCCGCGCATCTCCGACCTGATTGTGAGCTACGGTGAACGCATTTCCAGCCGCATTGTCGCGGCGGCCTTCCGCGAAATGGGCATCGACGCAGCGCATATAGACGCGCGCGAAGTCATCGTCACCGACTCGCAGTTCCAGAAGGCGATTCCTCAGGACGCAATCATCGAGAAGCGCGCCCAGGAGATACTGCTTCCGCTCATCGGCGAGGGCAAGGTGCCGGTGATGGGCGGCTTCATTGCCTCCAACGAGGCCGGGATCACCACCACGCTTGGTCGCGGCGGTTCGGACTTCACCGGTGCCCTCGTAGGCGGCGCGCTCACGGCCGAGGCTATCGAAATCTGGACCGACGTTGACGGCATCATGACCGCCGACCCTCGTGTATGCCCCGATGCGCTGCGCGTGAAAGTCATCAGTTTTGAAGAAGCGGCTGAGCTTGCCTACTTCGGAGCCAAGGTACTGCATCCCGCAACCATTCTGCCGGCGGTCAAAAAGAACATTCCGGTGCTGGTCTTGAACAGCCACAACGCCAGCTGCGAGGGCACGCGAATCATTTCGCTGGCGCCGCACTGCAAGAGTCCTTTCAAATCCATCTCGGTAAAAAAGAAGCTGAGCATCATCGACATCGTGGCCAGCCGCATGCTCATGACGCATGGCTACCTCAGCCAGGTATTCGCCATCTTCGACAAGCACAAGTGCCCGGTGGACATGGTTTCCACCAGCGAAGTCAGCGTATCGCTCACCGTCGATGCAAACGACAAGCTGCCCGCCATCGTCGCCGACCTGGGCAAGCTCGCGGACGTCAAGTGCGAAGGCAAAAAGGCGCTCGTCTGCATGGTCGGCGAAGATATCCGCGGCCAGAACGGCATTGCCGCGCAGGTATTCAACGCTGTCCGCCACGTCAACGTGCGCATGATCTCCCAGGGAGCAAGCGAAATCAACATGAGCTTCATGATCGAAGAAGAAGACGCCGAAGAAGCAGTACGCTCGCTGCACGCCGCCTTTTTCAAGGAGCCCGACCCCGCAATCTTCGACGTGGAAGCGAGAAAACAGCTGACAGTGAAGAGTGAACAGTGAAACAGTGAACAGTGAACAGTGAACAGTGAACCACCCTCAGAATGCGTTCACTGACCACTGACAACTGACCACTGTTCACTGTTCCAAAGGAACCCATGCTCATCCTCGTACTCGGCAAAGGAAAAACCGGCAGCCTCGTCGCGGAGGTCGCGCGCGAACGCGGCCACGGCGTGCGCGCGCTCGACATCAACGAGAACGAGCACGCCTCGGCGTTGACCGCGCCCAATCTAGCCGGCGTCGACGTGGTCGTCGACTTCACCGCGCCCGAAGCCGCAGTAGAAAACATGCGCGCCGTTCTGGCCCTCGGCGGCCGCATCGTAGTCGGAACCACCGGCTGGTACGCGCAACTTGCCGAGCTGAAAGCGTTGGCCGCCAAGCGCGGCGGCGGCCTTCTGTACGGGACAAATTTCTCCATCGGCGTGCAAAAGCTCTTCCGTCTGACGGCAGAACTCGCGCAGCTCGACGGCTACAGCTTCTCCATCGACGAAACGCACCATACCTCCAAGCTCGACGCGCCGTCCGGCACCGCGCTCACCTTGAAGGAGATCATTCACTCGGTGCGCCCCGGCATCGAAATTCCCATCACCTCTCACCGCGTAGGCGACGCCAAGGGCGAGCACACCGTAACCGCAAAGAGCGAGCACGACACGCTCGAGGTCCGCCACGACGCCGCAAGCCGCCGCGGCTTTGCGTTAGGCGCCGTCCGTGGCGCCGAATGGCTCGCCGGCAAGTCCGGCGCCTGGGAGTTCCGCGAGATCTTCGGGGAACTTTAGCGATGGATTTCCTCCTCTAAAACTCCGAGGCCAAAATAACCAAAATTGACAAAGCCTGTTATTCCGTCCAACATCGGAATCAGGAGGTGTTTCCCCGTGAATGTTTCGCTAACCCCTGAATTGGATAAATTCGTTGCCCGGAAGGTGGAGTCGGGGCGCTACACCTCGGCTAGCGAGGTTGTGCGCGAGGCACTGCGCTTACTGGAAGAGCAAGACCAGGCGCGGAGCGGGCAGATTAACGCATTCAACAGGGAAGTCGCATCAAGACTGGCTTCGCTTGACCGCGGAGAGTACGTTGAGCCTGGAACGGCCCGAAAGCGGATCGATCAAAAGTCCCGCCAAGGGCGGAAGCCGAAACCCTGAATCCGCCCCTCCGCCTGCACGGTATACACTCTCTTTTGGTGGAAACTGCTTGTTTCTCTGGGGCTGAGTTTGCGTCCCCTCGGATTCCAGCCAATTCCGCCGGATCTTCGACGAGTTCTTGATCCGCAATCTAAAGGGAAAGGCGGAGATTGTGAAGCGAGCGGTTGGATTTGTTGGGATGGTTTTCTTAATGGCAGTGGCTCTTACAGCCGTTGCGCAAGGAGAGGTGAAAATGTCGATCTGGGGACATACAAAAGATGGCGTTGCCGTACCGATCTACACGCTCAAGAGCGCGCAGATGGAGGTTCGGGTGATGGCGTATGGAGCGAAGTTGGTGAGCATCCGGACGCCGGACCGTACTGGCAAGATGGCGGACGTCGTGCTTGGCTACGACACGCTTGAGGGTTTTCTCAACGACAGTAGTACACACTTTGGCAGCGTCGTCGGCCGCTACGGCAACCGTATTGCGCTGGGCAAATTTGCCATCGACGGCAAGACCTACCAGATTCCGATTAACAATGGCGCCAACGCGCTGCACGGCGGCCCCATGGGCTTCGACCGCTATGTCTGGGATGCAAAAGAGGTTCCCAACGGCGTCGAATTTACCCACGTAAGCCCCGACGGCGATATGGGATTCCCGGGCACCATGACCGCCAAAGTGAAGTACACGCTGGCAGGCAACACGTTGCGCCTCGACTACTCGGCCACCAGCGACAAGGCAACAATCGTGAACCTGACCAATCACGCCTACTTCAACCTCCACGGCGACGACCAGGGAACCATCCTTGACCAGAAGCTTGAAATCAACGCCGACCGGTACACTCCCGTAGACGCCGGCCTGATTCCGACCGGTATCCTCGCTCCTGTAGCCGGCACACCGCTCGATTTCCGCAAGGCCGAGGTTGTGGGCGCACGCATCAACTCCGACCACGAACAGATCAAGCTGGGCGGCGGTTACGATCACAATTGGGTGCTCAACGGCAATGCTGGAACGTTGCGCCTTGCAGCCATCATGACCGACCCCGAGAGCGGCCGGCGCATGACGGTCGAAACCACCGAGCCCGGCGTGCAGTTCTACACCGGTAACTTCCTCGATGGAACCTTCACCGGGCGCCACGGCGTGAAGTATGAAAAGCACAAGGGCTTCTGCCTGGAGACACAGCATTTCCCGGATTCGCCGAACCACCCGAGTTTTCCCAGTACGGTTCTGCGGCCCGGCGTAACGCGCCACTCGACCACCACCTTCGCATTCAGTACGGTGAAGGCTGAGTAGAGCAAACCGACTCAACCGAAGCAAACGCGAAGGGGACGGGCGAGAGCCCGTCCCCTTCGTGTTGATGCAGGCGCGCGCTTACTTTGTTCGAGGCGCAATCTTTGGCGGCATCTTCAGGAACTCGTCCGGCGGCAGCGCCTTCGGAACCATGCGCGCCATCAACACAGCGCCCTTGAAGTAGAAAACCTTGTTGATGCGCACGCCAACCGATGAGTGGCCCGCGGACTGCGGCTTCAAGTCAAGCGATCCCGACCCTTGCAGCTCATCGTCCACATAGTTGCGCAGCTCCTTGCCGTCGTAGACCGCCGTCACGCGATACCACTGCCCCAGCGGATGCAGCAGCTTGCAGTTCAGCAAGGTGCGATTGCTCGCGCCTGAGGAAGCAAAGCTGTCCAGGCACCATTGCTTGTCGACGATGCGGATCTCGAAGAGCATGCGATTCATCGTGTCCGCGCCGGTTGCCGGATCCTGCTCCTGAAGGTGAAAAAACCGCTGTGCCTCCGCGCCGTCCGCATCGGGCCGGAAGATCACTTCCCACGTGTACGCAGAGGCTCCAGCCAACGGATGTACCGGGACAAACAGCGCATCGTCCACTCCGTTGAATTCCACCGCTTTGCCGTAGGGAGATTCGATCACAAGCGGATGTCCGAGCACTTGCGTCGGATGGCCGCCGATTTCCGCAATCTGATCGAAGCGCCAAGTCTCGGCGTGCGGAGCAGGAGCAGCAGAAGTCTGGGCGCTTGCGATTGAAACTGCCACCAAAAGGACCAGGGCAGGTAAAGAAGCGAGGTGTATTTTGGAAAACTGCGAAATACGGTTCATCGATTGTCTCCGTGGTCCGTGGCGCACATCTTCCAATGTAACCCGCAGCGGGGCAATGAACGCCCGCGAATGGATTGCTGCTGACTCTACAGGACTTGCTCTTTGCCGCAAATGGACCGAGATTCCCACCGGAAACTGCCGCGTCCATTCGTTATAAACTTGGATGTGATGGAAACTACAGGTTGCGGTACAGCTATCGTTACGCCTTTTCGGGCGGATGGGTCGGTCGATGAAACGGCGCTGTGGGCGCTGGTGAACTGGCAGATTGAATCAGGAATCGACTTTCTTGTGGCCTGCGGGTCCACCGGTGAGGCCGCGACGCTTGAAGAGGATGAGTGGCTGAACACCGTCCGCATCGTCGTCGAAGCGGCTGCCGGACGCGTCCCTGTGTGGGGCGGATGCACCCACAATTGCACCAAGACCCTGGTGCGCCAGGCCGGCCTGCTCAAGCGCGTACACGGGCTCAGCGCCGTGCTGTCGGCCAATCCCTATTACAACAAGCCCACGCAGGAGGGGCAGTACCAGCATTTCATGGCGCTTGCCAGGGCGGTTGACCCGCTCCCGGTGTGCGTCTACAACGTGCCTGGCCGTACCGCGGCGAACCTGGAACCGGAAACAGTGGCGCGCCTGGCGGCAGCCGCAAAAAATATTCAGGCCATCAAAGAAGCTAGCGGCAAGCTCACTCAGTTTGCCGAGCTCGCCCACATTCTTCCGCGCGGGTTCAAGATTTTTTCCGGCGACGACAACCTCACGCTTGCAGCCATTGGAGTGGGCGCGCACGGGCTCATCAGTGTCGCCTCCAATGAGGTGCCCAAAGAAACCGCTCAGATGGTTCATGCAGCGCTGAGCAACCACTGGACAGAAGCGCGCGAACTGGAACGGCGCTTCGCGCCGCTCTTTGAGGCTAACTTCTGGGAATCGAACCCTGGACCGGTCAAGACAGTGCTCAAGCTCATGGGCCGCTGCACCGACCATGTGCGCCTGCCGCTGGTTCCACCCACTGCCGCTACGCGCGTGCGTTTGGAGCGCCTGGCCGGCGAAATGGGCCTGCTCAAACACGTGCCTTTACCGGCCGGTATGCGTTCGGAAGTCTTCTAAGAGGATAGGTGCGCCGGGGCTGGAAGAAAAAGCTGAAAGCTGAGAACTGAGAACTGAGAACTGAGAACTGAGAACTGAGAACTGAGAACTGAGAACTGAGAACGCATCCGAGATTTTTCTCGTCTATTCGCGCAACTTCCTGAATCCTTCTGTGTCTGGACTTATTGACGGCAGGTGACGACTCAATAAGGGCATGCCTGCCTTCGTAAATAAAACCCGGCGACGGCTCCATGCGCGAGCGCGCCCTGGAACGACTTATTCCCTCTCTCTGCCGAGGACGATTAGAGCCCATCCGGGTTCCCGCCTTCGTGCGTCCTGGATTTGGGCCTCTTGCCTCGGCAGTGTGGCGATTAGTGTCGGTACGGGTGAGAGGCATGCAAGACTGCCGACTCAGCGTTCGCTCTTCATAAGTCACGGAGACCCGCAGAAAGCGAAGTATCCGATATGTCCCCCAAAACAAATTACACGCCTTTGAGGCTGGCTATCCTTTTGCTGTCTGCAGCCGTGGTTCTCGTAACCGGCTGCACCAGCGGTTCCATGTTAAACACCACAACCTCGAGCACAACCGGTCCAGTATTCGTGGTCGGCACTGACGCTCCCCTGGCCAGCGTGACCTCGTTTGCGGCGCAAATCAAGAGCGTCGAATTGACTGACGGCAGCGGAAACACCGCGTCGCTCATCAGCGGCACGCCCACCGTCGATTTCGCGCGCTACAACGGGCTCCAGTCCCTGCTGGATATGAATGATGTGCCGGTCGGTACTTATACCAGCGTATCCATCACACTGGGCACGGCAACCATCGGCTATCTCAACACCACCACACCGCCGCCATCCATTACCAGCAAGGCAGCCACGCTCACCACATCAACCGTAAACATCACCCTCAACAATCCCCTCGTAGTTACGCATGCGGGAGCGCCCGTTGGCCTGCGCATGGACTTCGATCTGGCTCAATCAATCCAGGTGGACTCGGGCGGCAATATCACCGGCACTGTAAACCCCACCTTCGATGTCAGGACGGTGGCTCGCACAGACAACGGCGGCTACATCGATGAATTCGTCGCCGGCGTTGTCAGCGTGAATGCCGGCGGACAATCGTTCGTTGTCCAGGGCCCGCATGGCGAGCAGTTCACCATCAGCGTGAATGGCCAAACCGAGTGGGACGGCAATGCCAGCCTGAGCACATTGAACACCAGTAGCATTGTGCAGGTTTCCGGCCAGCTCGACCCGGCCGATCAGACCCTCGACGCGGACGAGGTAGCGGTCCTTTCGGATAAGGGCTTCTACGCAAGCGGCCAGATAACTTACGTAACTCCGCCAACCGGCGCGGCCACCAGCTTCGACCTCTATGTGCGTGGACTGCTGCCCACCAACACCGGCGTGCAACTGGGCCAGATTGCGCAGGTAAATCTGACCGGCAGCGAGATTTTCTCCGTCTACTGGATGCACAATCCGTTCACGCAATTCCTCTTCAACTCCAGCGGGTTGGTAGCCGGCCAACATGTTGCCATCGGCGGTCCGGCGAGCGGGGCAGCCAACGCCAATGCTGTTACTGTAAACCGCGTGTCGCTGCGCAACTGGGGCTTTAACGGTACCGTTGTTGCGGGCAGCCAGAATACCTCCAACGGCACATTCCAGATGACGGTCAACGGCTTTGCCGGCGTGCTGATTCCGGAAACTGTAACGGTCTACCTGGGCGCCCATTCGGACTTCCGCTACGGATTAGGGAAATTTGGCGACCTCACGGACGGCGCAAAGGTTCGCGTGGTTGGTCTGCTGCTGAAGAATCCAACCAGCGGTCAAGTAGTGTTGCTCGCCCGCCACGTGGACGGGCCGAACTTCACTGACTTCAGCACCTTCAGCTTCTAACAGAACCCAACGCCTGAGAATTGCTCGCGCCGGAGCCCGGTGGGATGGCTCCGGCGCTCTTTTTTGCGCTTGCCGCGACAAGGCACGCTGAATGAAATCTCTAGAGCAGGTCTGCGATGGGAGGAAAAGTGAGCAGCAAACTCAGAACCAGAAGCACAAGTGCGGCCGTACTGATGCGGCCCAGAGACACAGAGCGTTTGCGCCACAGCAGATCCAGAATCGCCCAGGATATTAGCCAGACCAGAATGGCGGAGGTCGTAACGCCCGAGAGCGGGCCGGTCGGCTTGTAGAAGATCATCATGCTCTTGATGGCGGCGGATTTGTCGGCCGCGATGGCGAAGATCGCAACCATCATTGAGCCGATACCGGCTGCAAGAATAGCAGCCGCCCCCGAACCATTCGGCAGGTCGGGAGAGGTAGTTGATGTGGGAGCCGGTTTTCCGTTCATGGTTACTCTCCGTGAATGAGTTGAATGGTTTGGCCGCCCTGCACAGGCGCGTCCTTATCGAGCATCGCGCCAAAGAAACCGGCGATACCGGCGGCAAGAAACGAAATGACAACAAAGCACAAAACAGCCGACCGAAGCTGCCGATGACGCCGCAGATTGCGGCCGTATTTCACAAACACCGCGGCAGCCATGGTGATGGAAATAGGTGCGAGCCAGGCCACATGCTCTTTCCATTCCATTCCAATGGAGTGCCACGCAATGGTAGTTGGGCTCGACATCAACAGCCTCTGCGGGAAGGCCGCAAGGTTGGCAGTTCCTGGCGGTGCGGCTGCGCGATACCAGGGGTAAATGATGTATGCGCCGGTAAGCACAGTAAGCCATGCGAGTGCAGCCATCGCGACGAGATAAACGCGGAGAAATGCCTCATCTCTTGCGGTAATGGGTAACGCGGCAGCAGGCGAGTAGCGGCGGTATAACTCGACGATTGCGCCGGAGCATGCAAGCAGATAGAGCGCGCCGAATCCCATGCCGTGAACAAGCGTGAGAAGACTGCGGATTGTGATTTCCATTGACTTACCTCATTTGCAGTTATGAATGTGCATCACGTGCAATCGGGCCGTGCGGAGTTACTAACTCGCTCCGTCGTTGACTTAGAACCCATTCCCATAACTCTGCGTCGGGAACAATGCATTCCTGGCGGATTTCTTTTCCTCTTTTCCCCACGTCCAGTACATGCCGACATAGGCATAGTTCTCCGTTTGGCCTGCGACAGAGTGACCATAGCAAAACAAAAACTGCTCGCCTTCGTGATGCTTGAAGTGGTAGTACCCGCCCAGGTCAATCATGGCGGAAGCTTCAGTCTGGGCTGTTGCAAAACCTTCGCGCCCATGGGCAAAGAGTTCGGCCCCCAACTCCAGCCTCTCGTTCAACTTCTTCTTCACAAGCCATCCGGTGTAAGGGAAATCGCGGTAATCGGCCTGCGGAACCACCTGATAACCGCCGCCGCCATCGAAGGTCCATTTGCCCACGTTCTTCTGCAGCCAGATCGGGAGCTTGTACCAGACCTTCCCCACTCCGAGTCCTTTGTCATAATTTCCGGTCGGCAGTTCGAACATGGTGAAAGAGCCGATCTGTGGAAAGTGCTTCGTCTCCTTGATAAAGGCGATCTTCACGCCCAGTTCCGTGTCGGTGAGTCCAAAGGCGCTGGGGCCGGTGCCGCCAGGCAGATAGACAGGATTGTTGCTCGGGATGATGGCCCCGCAGGGAAGGATGGCGTGGATCTGGACTCTGGGAATCGCTCCCCAGTTGAACTCGAAGGCCGGACCCAAGGAATCAAGTTCGGCTGGGGTGCCGTCCACGCCGCCGAATATGTAGAACTCATAATGTTGGAAATCCACCGGAACCGGGTCATCGGTCTGGTACGGCGGTCCCTGCGCCCACAGCCGCGGAACGGCGAGCATGCACATCAAGGCCAGCGCCAGGCGCGCGAAGTTGCCGGAGATTCTCATTGACGCTCCTTGATCGAAATCGGCGGGCACGAGATCTTAAGGCGGGAATGAAGTTGGCGCCGGGATACCGGCCGGGGTCGCTCCAACATTCTATTGCAGATAGTAGCTTTTTCTCACTTGGCCGTCTACTCGCCTCGCGGAATATTCATGCGGCGTTAACCTGCTAGCTGCTTCTTGACCAGCTCGCTGACGAGCCTGCCCTCCGCGCGCAGGCCGCCGGCCTGGAGCTTGGCCTGCACCGCCTTCATCACCAGGCCCATTTCCTTTTGCGTGGGTTTCCGGCCAGTGGATGCAGCCACCTCGCCAACCGCTTCGGCCACCAGTCCGGCCAGTCCGGCCTCGTCCAGCGCCTTCGGCAGGAACTCCTCAATGACAACGATCTCGGCGGCCTCAATGGCCGCAAGCTCCGGACGATTGCCCTTGGTGAACTGGTCGATCGAGTCGCGGCGCTGCTTGATCATGGTGGCCAGCACCTGCTCGGACTCAGCCTGCGTCAGCGGTTCGCGCTTTTCAATAGCCTTGTTCTTGAGCGCGTTCTTGATCAGACGCAGTGTGCCGGTGCGAACGGCGTCGTGGGCCTTCAATGCGGTAACAACCTGTTTGCTTACATGGGCTTCCAGTTCGCCTGCATCGGTCATGGGTTTCCTGCCTGACTTTTCTTGGATTCTCAGGCGCCAATGAAGCCGCCCAAAGGAGAATTGTACCCACTTTGGGGCAGGAAAGCCGAAATTGCCAGAAAACGAAGATTTGCACAGCCATAAAATCCACATAAATCACAAAAGTGTGTATTATGTGATTGTCGTCGTGCACGGCAGCCTTCTCGTCTGGCTTCGTGTGAGGAGAAAAAATGATTCGGAAGACGCGCTTATTTACCCCCGGCCCAACTCCGCTGTTGCCGGCAGCCCAATTTGCCATGGCCGCGGCGGATATGCACCACCGCACGCCCGAGTTTCGCGCCCTGTTCCAGAAGGTTCTGGCCCAGCTAAAGGTATTTGTCGGCACAAAGAATGACGTGCTCCTGCTGTCGTCTTCCGGCACCGGCGCCATGGAAGCTTCCGTCTCGAACCTCACCTCGCCGGGCGATAAGGTGCTGGTTCTCACCGCCGGAAAATTCGGCGAGCGCTGGACCGGCCTGGCCAAGGCGTTTGGATGCGAAGTCGACGTGCTGTCCGCGCCGTACGGCGAAACGTTCGACCTGGCCGAGATCAAGAAGGCAATCAAGCCCGAGCATCGCGTCGTCTACATGCAGGCCACAGAAACGTCCACCGCGGTTCGCCACGATGTTGAAGCGATTGCGAAAATCGTCGGGGCCACCGAGTCTCTCCTCGTCGTCGATGGAATCACCGGCCTTGGCACGACGCACTTCGACGTGGATGGCTGGGGAATCGACGTGCTCATCGGCGGTTCGCAGAAGGCGGTCATGATTCCGCCAGGACTGGCCTACCTCAGCGTGAGCGAGCGCGCATGGGCTGCGATGGAGCAGTCGAAAAATCCGCGCTACTACTTCGACCTGCGCAAGGAACGCAAGAACGCCGTCAAGGGCGAGAGCGCATACACGCCGGCAGTAGCTCTGATTGCCGGGCTTGGCGCGGCGCTCGATTACATTGCCGGGCAAGCCGGCGGCGATCTCGAGAAAGGCCGCATCGCGCTCATCGACAACGCGCAGGTAAATGCGGAGGCAACGCGGGCAGGCCTCGTGTCGCTTGGCTTCACGCTGTTCGCGCCCACTGCGCCGGCGGCTGCGGCCACAGCGGTCGCGGTGCCTGAGGGCATGAACTCGGGTGACGTTGTAAAAGCTCTCAAAGCAAAGTTTGCTTTGGTCACCGCCAACGGCCAGGGAGAGATGCAAGGCAAAATCTTCCGCGTCGCACACCTGGGCTTCTTTGACTACCTCGACACGATCGCATTTCTCGGCGCTATGGAGCATATCGCCAAGGACACGCTCGGACTGCCGGTGGTTTACGGCCAGGCAGTAGCCGCCGCACAACAGGTGTACGCAAAATCAGCTACTAGCCTCTAGCTTCCAGCTGCTAGCCTGTCCGTTCGCTGTTGAAATGGTTTTTCGATTTTGCGGATTCCCAGGTCGAGGAAGCGAGACCTTCGAGTTCGGGCTCCTAGCTGGAAGCTAGCAGCTAGCAGCTGGGAGCTGTCTTTCATGGCTGAACTAACTTTCGGAGAAAAGCTGCTGATCGCTCGCAAGCAGCTTGATCTTTATCAATACGAAATGGCGGAGCGGCTGGGCGTCCACGCCAACTCCATCACGAAGTACGAGCGGGGCGAAGGCAAGCCGCATGCGGCAGTGGTGCGCATGTTCGATCTGCTCTGCGAGCAGCAGGGCATCCGTTTTGACCAGTATGAAACCACGCAGAAGGGCAGGGGAGACACGATGAAGATCGTACTTGCGGAGAAGGTTTCTCCGGCAACGCTGGCCGTGTTTGCGGCCGAGCCGGGATGGGAAGTGAAGACGCACGACCAGCTTCCTGACGGATTGGCTGCAGCCTTGGCCGATGCTGATGCACTGGTGGTGCGCTCTGCCGTGCAAGTAGACGATGCGCTCATGGAGAAGGCTCCCAAGCTGCGCGTCATTGGCCGGGCTGGTGTCGGCGTCGATAATATCGATGCCGAGGCGGCTACGCGGCGCGGCATCGTTGTGATGAACACGCCAGGCGCAAACGCCGTCGCAGTGGCCGAGCTCACCATCGGGTTGATGCTGGCGCTGGCGCGCAAGCTCCCCGCGGCCAATGCATCCATGCACGCCGGCAAGTGGGAAAAGAAAAACCTGCAAGGTGCGGAACTGCGCGGCAAAACGCTCGGCATTCTGGGTCTGGGACGGATCGGGCTTGAAGTTGCGAAGCGCGCCAAGGGCTTTGGCCTCGAGATACTAGGCAGCGATCCGTTTGTGTCGGCTGCCGTGGCGCGCGAGGCCGGCATCAAGCTGGTCACGCTCGATGAGCTGATCTCCGGGTCGGACTACCTCACGCTGCACGTCGGTCTTACTCCGCAGACAACTGGCGTCATCAACTCCAAGACGCTCGCGAAGATGAAGAAGGGCGTGCGCATCATTAACTGCGCGCGTGGCGAGCTGATTGAAGACGCGGACCTGGTCGCCGCGCTCAAGAGCGGGCAGGTGGCCGGCGCGGCGCTCGATGTTTTCGCCGTGGAACCGCCCAGGGAGTCGCCGTACTTTGATTTGGAAAACGTGATTCTCACTCCGCATGTCGCCGGCTCCACGGGCGAAGCGCAGGAGGCAGTCGGCGTTCAGATTGCGCACCAGGTGCGCGATTATTTGAAGCTCGGCGTAGTCCAGAATGCCGTCAATCTGCCTTCGCTGAGCCACGAGGAATACAAGATACTCGCGCCCTACATCGACATGGCCGGAAGGCTCGGCGCCTTTCTCGCCCAGGCCGGCAAAAGCGGTATCGAGTCAATCAATTTTGTTTATGGCGGCACGCTGGCCGACGCCAAAACCGAACTCGTGCGCAACGCGGCCATTGCCGGACTGCTGCAGGGATCGGAAAATGTGAACCGCATCAACGCGGCCACAGTGGCCGGGGAGCGCGGCATTCGCATTCACGAGGAAAAGACCGAGACCCATCGCGGCGGCGCTGCCAGTGTGCTCACCATCGAGTTGCACACATCCAACGGGATCAGCCGCGCCAGTGCGACCGTGATTCACGGTGAACAGCCGCGCCTGCTCGAGTTCGATTCGATCGATATCGAAACGCCACTGGAAGGCAACCTGCTCGTCTGCCGCAACCTTGACGTTCCGGGCGTGATTGGAAAAATTGGCACTATCCTTGGCCAGCAGGGCGTCAACATCGCCAACTTTGCGCTAGGCCGCGAACGCGCCGGAGCCAAGCCGGTAAAGGCGCTGGCGGTGGTGCAGGTGGATGCGCCGGTTTCATCGACCGTCCTCGAAGCGCTTGGCACGATTGAAGCACTGCTGGAAGCGCGGCCCGTGCAGTTGCCGGATGCCGGTTTCTAAAACCTCCCCATCAGCGCCAGGACCGAAAGCCCCCGTGCCCCATCCTTTCGCCTTTTTCCTGGCGAAAGGGTGGGAACCCACGGAACTCTCCTTACCCCAAAGAAAAAACCACCGCCAATCAGCGGTGGTTTTTCTTTTCCAAATGCGAAGAACTTATGCTCTGCTCAAGTAAGCCCCTTCACTCGTATCCACACGAATCTTCTCGCCTTCGTTGATGAACGAAGGAACCTGCACCACCAGCCCCGTCTCCGTCTTCGCCGGCTTGGTCACGCTGGACGCGGTAGCGGACTTGAGTCCGGGCTCGGTCTCCACAACTTGCAACTCCACCGCCGAGGGCAACTCGATGCCGACAGCCTGCCCGTCGTGGTAGCTCACCTTGATTTGCAGGTTCGCCGTCAGGTACTCAACCGCATCGCCGAGCGTCGATCCCTTCAGAACGGTCTGCTCGTAATCCACCGGGTTCATGAAGTAGTAGTCGTCGCCGTCGGCATAGAGAAACTCCATGTCCACTTCGTCCACCACCACTTTTTCAATGGCGTCGGCAGAGCGAAAGCGGTGTTCGAACATCGCGCCCGATTCTGAGGTTACGCAGCTTGGCCTGGATGAAGGCGCGCAGGTTGCCGGGGGTCCGATGCTCGACCTTGAAAACCAGGTGGAGCTGGTCGTTGTGCTTGATGATCATGCCCGGACGCATTTGAGTGGCGGGAATCGCCATAAAAGTTAAAGCTCCTTACCCGCCGCGGCGGATCTGCGCTCAGCGCGCAATGATTTCTGGCCTTGGCCCTGCCTCCATTTTAAACCAGTAGCGGGAGTGAGGAGGGGGGAATCTCGAGTTGCGGGCAACACAATGCTGCCACGTGGTTTGCGTCGCGCGGATTGCCGCCGATGTGTTCTCATCGAATGCGTGACTGCGAATGGTCCAATACGGGCGAGCGGTGGCAGGGCCGTATTGGCGGCGCTGCTCCTGCTCTGTTTCCTGTTGGCATTGGGAGCAATGCGGTCCGATCTGTTCCCCGATTCGTCCGCCAACTCCGTGCCGCCAATGGAGAGGGAATCACTCCCGTTTGCGCTGTTGGCCATCGTGGCGACATTGGTTACCGTAGTGCACGGCGCAAAGTGGCCGCGAGGCCGGCAATTGGGGGCCACGGTTGTCATCGGCCTCGGGCTGTTTGTAGCGCCCGCCGTGCTTGTCTACATTTCGCACCAGTGGGTTTCCGCGTTCACGCGGGTTGCTCTCTTCTCGCTGACGCCAGCCTTTGCCGTCGTCTTTGAACCGTATATCGGTGGTGGAACCGGATCGCAAAGCAGAACTGACCTGATGGCTGCTCTCGCATCTGTTCTAGGAACGCTGTGTGTGTTCCCCAACAATCTTCCAATTTCAATTCAAGCGGGAGCCGCGTTTGCCGCGGTAATTGTGGCAGCAGCTTGCGTGGCCGCAGCCAATTGCAAGGCCGTGCGAGCAGCAAGCGAATCACAAGGGATCGACCTTGTGCCAATGGCCGCCATCGCCGGCGCTACTGCGGCAATAGGTTTGGTCGCGGTGAGTGCCGCGACCGAAGGCCTCACCTGGCGCTTGATTGCGTCCGACTTCGCATGGTCGGTCGCTATTACATTGCCGAGCCTGTGCCTGCTGTTCTGGCTCATGCGGCGGATGACCGCGGCAGGCATGACAACTCGTTTTGTGCTTACGCCGCTGATCGCCATTCTCATAGGCATCGCAATCGACCGGCCATCCATTGAGCCGCGCACCTGGCTGGGCCTTATTCTCATTGGCGGTGCGGCAGGTTGGCTCTTGTTCGCACCGGCTGACAAACCAGACGCAAATTCATCGACGCTTAAACTGAATGGTGACTGAAGTTGCCCACCCGCCGTTGTCCAACTGTCGTACAATCCGCTACCATTGCCTGCGAATACTGAAGTGGACTAAAACTGTTCCCGGAGAACCGCAAATGCGTCGCGCATTCATCTTGTCTCTTTCTGCCCTGTTCGCCTCTTGCACGCTTACCTCCGTTCTTAACGCTCAAGCCGCCTCACAAGCCCCGCCGGAGAACGCACCCTATATGGATGCGAAACTGCCACCCAACGAGCGAGTGGCCGACCTGCTGAGCCGCATGACGCTCGAAGAAAAGGCCACCATGCTCTCCGGTTCCGGCTGGATGGAGTCGGCCCCCATCGAGAGGCTCGGAATTCCCGCTATCAAAATGGCGGACGGGCCAATGGGCGTGCGGTCGTGGGCCGGCAGCTCGGCGATTACCAACTTGCCGGGATCGAAGCTGAAGGTGCAGACCACCAGCTTTCCCGCGGGCGTGGCCATGGCGGCCACCTGGGACACGCAACTGGTGCAGCGCGAGGGCCAGGCGATTGCACAGGAGGTAAAGGCGCTCGGTCGCGACATGATCCTGGGCCCTACCGTGAATATCAACCGCCAGCCGCTTTGGGGACGCAACTTTGAGGGTTACGGCGAGGACCCGTATCTTTCGTCGCGGCTGGGTGTGGCCTATGTGAAGGGCGTGCAGGGCGAGGGAGTGATTCCCGCAGTCAAGCATTTCGCCGCCAACAATGAGGAGTTCAATCGCCGCCTCATCGATGAACAAATCGACTCGCGCACGCTGCATGAGATTTATCTGCCGGCATTCAAGGCCGCGGTGCGGGAAGGGGGCGCATGGGCGGTGATGTCCGCTTATAACAAGGTGAACGGCGAAAATTGTTCGCAGAATGCCCCGCTGCTGCACGACATTCTACGCAAGGAATTCGGCTTCAGAGGGTTTGTTGTATCCGACTGGCGCAGCACCTATTCGACCGCGAACGCTGTAAATGCCGGCCTTGACCTGGAGATGCCCGGCGGCAAGGATGCCGCGGCTGCCCTGGCTTTACCGGGCGCGAAAGTTGGTGGAGTCAGTGGCAGTTGGCTGACGGCCGAAAATGTTCTTGCAGAGGTCAAGGGCGGGTACATCAGCCAGTCCACGCTGGACGCCAATGTGAGCCATTTGCTCAACGTGATCTTTGTTAGCGGCCTCTTCGACAACCCCCATGTCGCTACGGGCTATGTGGATAGGCCGGCACAAAGAGCCGTGGCACGCCAGGGAGCAACGGAAGGCATCGTGCTCCTGAAAAACGCCGGATCGCTGTTGCCGCTGGATCCCGCGAAGATTCATTCAATCGCCGTCATTGGTCCCAATGCCGCTGTCGCGCGCACTGGTGGCGGCGGCAGCTCAATGGTGATGCCCAAATACTCAATTGCTCCGCTCGATGGAATCCGCGAGCGTGCCGGAAGCAAAATCAAGGTGACGTATGCGCTCGGCGTTGGAATGGAAACAGAAGACCCAACGCAGGACACGCCTGAGGCGCGCGCCTCGCTGCTCAAAGAGGCAACAGAAGCCGCGGCACACGCGGATGTCGCTGTGGTTGTTGTGGGCCGCTACTCCAGGCTCGAAACCGAAGGTGCAGATGTGAAGACGATGGACCTGCCCGCCGGGCAGGATGAGCTGATTAACGCCGTGGAAAAGGCGAATCCGCACACGGTTGTCGTCATCAACACAGGCGACCCTGTCACGATGACCAAGTGGATCGACAACACGCCGGCGCTGCTCGACATGTGGTACGGCGGCCAGGAAGGCGGCCACGCAATCGCGTCCATTCTCTTCGGCGACGCAAACCCCTCCGGCAAGCTCCCTGTCTCACTTCCGAAGAAGTGGGAAGACTCGCCTGCTTATGGAAACTATCCGGGCGTAAATCTGAAGGTGAATTACGCTGAAGGAATCTACGTCGGCTATCGCTACTTCGATACAAAGAACGTTGAGCCGCAGTTCCCCTTCGGATTCGGGCTGAGCTATACGACATTCCAATACAGTGACTTGACCGTGTCGCCGGATCGAGTCTCAGCAGATCAACCAGTCGAGGTAAGTTTGAAGGTCACCAACACCGGCACGCGTTCAGGAGCAGAGGTGGTCGAACTCTACGTGCATGACGGCCACTCGAAGATCGATCGCCCGGTGCACGAGCTGAAAGGCTTTCACCGCGTCGAACTAAAGCCGGGTGAAACCCAGACCGTAAGCTTCACCCTGGACCGCGCCGCGCTCTCGTATTGGAACCCGGCAAAGGAGGCCTGGGAAGCAGCGCCCGGCAGGTTCGAGATTCAGGCAGGAGCATCGTCGCGCGACATCCGTTTGACCGCGCCGCTGGTGCTCGCAAAGTAACCCGGCCGTCGCGCTAAGGCATCGCGAGGTCGCACTGCAACAAAAAAGGCAGCAGAGAAAAATTCCGCTGCCCTTTTTTGTCGCGACCGATTCGCATTCCTATTGCTGCGACTGGTAAGGCTCCACGCGCAGAAAATCCGAAAGAATGCCGCGCTCTTCAGGCGAAAAGGTGCCTTGGTATCGAGCAGAATTCAGCACCGTCTGGCGTTGATCCAGAGGAACTCCGCGCAAATCCTGGAACGCCCGCTTCATCATCGTCTGACGATCCTGTGGCAGAGCAGCCCATTGCCGTCCCGAGCGGTTGATGCTCATGCGTTGCTCCGGCGACATGCGCTCCAGCATCTCGTTTCGCGCCAGCCGGCGATCGCGCTGCTGCTCGGGCATCTGATCCACCTGGCGCAACTGCTGCGTCAGCCGCTGCTGATCGGCGGAAGGCAGACGCTTGAAGCTCGGATCGTTGCGCAGCATCCGCTCCTGGTCCTGCACAGGAACATTCTGGTGCTGATTCAGCCAGTCTCCAAGGTGGCCCTGGGGCGCGGCGCCCGGACCTGCATAACCTGGACGCTGCGAACCGTTATACGCCGGACGTCCGAAGGATCCACCCGGATTGGCAGCCCCAGGAACATTCGCTGGATATCCGTTCTGCTGACGCTGCATCGGGTACCCCTGCGGGCCGCCTTGCCCCTGCGGCACCGAGCGCCCGTAAGCGCCGCCCGGATAAACCGGCCGTGCACCATTCGCGGGAAAACCATTCTGCTGACGCTGTACCGGGTACCCCTGCGGCCTCCCTTGCATCTGCGGTGCCTGCCGATACTGCGGCTGCGACCTGTACTGCGGTTGCGGCTGCCTGAACTGAGGCTGAGACCGATACTGCGGTTGAGAATTACGAGGCGCAGGCGCAGACCGGGGCTGGTTACCGCGCTGTTGCTGGCCAAACGCTAAGCCCATGGGCGCACAGAGAGCCAGCACCGCCGCAACCAAAATTGCGGGCAGCATCCTTCGCGCATTGGATACCCAGGTCACAAGTCTCTCTCCCGGCCCCCGGCCGAAAAGTGTGTAAAGCTAGTCCCCGTTCTGATTGTCAGAAAGGGACTCCAACTGATCCAGTATCTGGGCATTGTTGTCCAGCAACTGCAAATCATGAACCACTGCGGTCTGGGGTGCTGGCTGCTCGGGGTGGTTCCAGTCCGTCACGCCCAGATAAGTTCCGCCGCCTACCAGCAGCATCACGGTCAGCGCCATCGCCGCCAGCGGACGCACATGCGAGGCCGCGCCATAAGCAAATCCGGCGCGCGCGCGTGCAATCCAGCCTGCCAGCCAGCCGGCTGGCGCAGCCTCTCGCTCTTCTCGCATCCGGGCATCAAGCCGCGTCAGAAAGTAGGGGTTGGGCTCCGGAGCTTCCCACTCGTCCAGCAGGTTCATCGTCGCCTTCAGTTCGGCCAGTTCTGCCTGGCAGTTGTCACACTCCGCAACATGCGTTTGAACCTTGGCAGGCACGGCCGTCGGATCCAGCAACAGATCCGCCAGCTTCGAGTCCATCCCGGTGCAATTGTTCTTTATCTGTTCCATAGGTTCCACCCCGCTTTCCACCGGTGTCGCCCGGCGTGTTTCCACTTACACAAAATCCTTCAGCTTGTCCCGCAGCGTCTGGTACGCCCGGAAGAGCAGCGACTTGGTTGCCGATTCGCTCAACTTCAGCACATCGCCAATCTGGCGGTAATCCATTCCCTGGTACTTGTGCATCAACACCGCCATCCGCTGCCGTTCAGGCAGCGCCATCACGTGCGTGCGAATGGCAGCCATGCGCTCATCGCGCATCAGCTTTTGTTCCACACTCGGTTCGTCGTCCGCCACGTCTGGAGTCGTGCCCGTTTCTTCGTCCGGTGCATCCAGATAAACGGTCTGTGCCGATCTTTCGTGTTTTGTGTCGCGCGCATGGTTCACAGCCAGGTTAGTCGCAATCCGGTAAAGCCACGTCGTAAACCTGGCCTCCGCCCTGTAGCTGTCTCTTGCTCTGTAAACGCGCAGAAACACCTCCTGCGCCAACTCCTCGGCAACCGCCATGTTGCGCACCATCCTGAACAGAAAGTGAATCACCGGCCGGTGGTGTTTCTGGACCAGAAAATTGAAGCTTGCTTCGTCGCCCTCGGCAACGCGCAGCATCACCGCCGCGTCGCTTGCCGGGTCCAGTTCGGCATGTACGCCGGAACCGACTTCAGGCCTAAAGTCCGGCCTGGCCGAGCCCACTCCCAGGGTCGAGTTGTTCAGGACCATGGTTGCCATGTCTTCTGGAACACGATTTTCAGCGGAAGGTTGCGCTTGATCAGCAGTTTCCGGGTCGAATTCGTCGTTTTTGGCTGGATTCCGGCTGTCTTCAGCTTTGGCGCCGGAACCGCTCGCTGCAGGCGCCGATCCCGACCCTTCCTGCGCCCCTTTAGCCATCCTCGAGCTGGCCAGATTCATCCCGCCCAAGCCCGACCCGCCCCCAAGCCCAGCCCCGGCCCCAGCCCCGTGCCCAGCCCAAAGCGCCGCCCCAAGCCCAGCCCACGGCACCGCCTCCCCGTGCGTGGGAAACTCGCCCGTAGGTCGCCCTGCGTACCGGCCCTCGTCGCGGATTGCCTTGATTCTCCAGCCCATGGTTCGGTCGATACCGGCCTTCACCGGCCCCAGAAAAAGCTCTGCAGCCACAGTTTTTGAAAGGGCTCGACTTCACAGGCTGCGGAAAAATTCGATCGGGAGGGAGGCGGGGGTTTCAACCCCCGCACAAAGCCAGCAGAATAAACGCGGGCTTTAGCCCCGGAGGGACGCCTTTCGACCATTTCACGCGAAATCGCGAGTTTTTCCGCAGCCTGTTCAGTCGTGCCGCAAAGCTCCAAAAGTGAACTTGGGCTTTAGCCGCTGAGGGAAAATCCCATCAAATCGCCCCGGCTACCGCCCTTGTGTCCAGGGTTGGCCCTAAAGCCCTGCTGGTGTTACTCTAACCTACGGGATGCCCCGCTGGCGCGGTCATTTCCCGCCCCCCAAGGGCGCTTAACTCAGCGGTAGAGTGCCACCTTCACACGGTGGAAGTCGCAGGTTCGAATCCTGCAGCGCCCACCATAAGCAATCTGCAATCAATCAATTCCAATCTCACTCAATTCCAGACGGTTCTCCATACGGTAGACATACGGAATGCTGCCTGTCGGTGACCAACGCAACGCGGACGAGTTTGCCGCCTACGAATCTGCCGCACCCTTTGCTTGGAACACTGTGCATATTATTTGAGCGTCGAACCTCCCGTTGTACGATTAGGCAATCTGTCCAAGAGGTGATTATCTTGATCACGCCGACCGGTTTCTTCGCCTATGCTTCTCTTCCCCACTCCATACCTGCGACGATCAAAGCAGCAATCGAAGACATAAATAAGACGCAGGCTGCGAAGATCGATAGCTGGGAAGACCTTGGGATTGGGGGTAAGTACATAATCCGGGAGATCTGTAACGCCATCGATGATTGCGATTTTTTTTGCGCCGACATAACAACGATTAATGCAAACGTAATGTTTGAATTAGGTTTTGCGATAGCGAGAGATAAACGTGTCTGGCTCATTAGAGATGAAGCTATGTAGATTACAAAAAGGAATTTGAACAGCTTCGCCTTCTCACCACAATCGGTTACAGAGCATACACAAATGCGGACCAGATTATAAAAGGATTCTTCGCAGATAAACCGCATTTGAAGCCAGAAGCCACAATTTATCGGGCTTCAATCGAGCCATTGTTGGTCCCTAGTCAACCCCCTGATCCACTTCTCTATTTGAAGAGCAGGATAGACACTGAGGCCAGCGTCCGAGTCAACCGTGTGGCAGATAATCTGAAGCCCAAGCCAGTACTGGACGATCCCCGTGAATCGTCCGTTCAGCCGCTTTACTGGTATGGCCAGAAAGTTCTCTATGCACCAGGAATCATCGTCCACTTCCTTCCCCCTAACAGAGAAGGGGCCAAGCTCCACAACGCTCGGTACGCATTGGTGAGCGGATTAGCACGCGGCTTTGATCGAAATTTGTTGATGCTCACCGAATACAGCGAACTGCTTGCCCCGATGGACTACCGGGATTTGATGCGGTACCACGTGACCCCCGCCGAGGCAGGTCAACTAACAGAGGAATGGCTGCAGCAAATCACCCCTGCCGAGATCTCCGATGGTTCCGAGAAGGTAAGAAACTTGGCGGGGGCCCTGAAGTTGGCGACGGAACTGAGAGATTTCCATCAACAGCTTGGCGAATACGTCGCAGAAAATGAAGCGTCGCGCCTTTCCCAGTACTTTGTGGAGACGACTGCGCATATGGACATTCTGAATGGGACTCAAACGATCTTCGTCGGGAGAAAGGGGACGGGAAAAACCGCCAATCTCATTCAAGCAGCCTCTGCGCTTGGGAAAGACCTCGGGAGTCTGGTTTGTGTACTCAAACCAGTAGGCTACGAAATGAAAGGGCTTGCACGGCTTTTTGCAAGTTATAAGCATAGCGACCATAAAGGCTACGTGATTGAGAGTTTGTGGAAGTACATGCTCTACACAGAGCTCGCAATTGCGGCGGCCAAGCATGCCGAGACTCGGACGCCGTGGCAGCTTTCTGACCCGGAGACACGAAGGTTAATTGAGTTCATGTCAGAGGAGGAAAAAGCGCTCTCGGGTGACTTCACTGTTCGACTAGAGAACGCGGTTTTGTCGCTCGAAAGGGTGGTGCCAGGCGCGTCATCGGAACAGTTCAGGAATGGCATATCGGAAGCTCTGCACAACAACATGCTCAGTAGGCTCCGAACCGTTCTTAGTGAAGTGCTGACAAAAAAGCACCAAGTTCGGCTCCTTATTGACAATCTAGATAAGCCGTGGACTCGAACTGCGGACATTGAGGGCCTAACACAGTTCTTGTCAGGCCTGTTGACGGCGGCACAACGTGTAGGGGAAGAGCTCCGCTATGGGGAACGCAACAGGAATTCAACAAGATACGGCAGCGCCATTTTCTTGAGCAGCGACATTTTCGACCAGATAATAGTAGCTGCGGAAGAGCCCGACAAGATTTCGCATACTCGACTGTCCGGCGTCAATTACTTTTTCCCATCGGTACTTATGATTGTCGCCGGTCACTCGACTGAGCTGGAATGATCCCGAACTCCTTCTGAGGGTGATCGAAGAGCGTTACGTATCATCGCACGGTCCGAGCAGCGATCCTGCAACAATGTGGCATAAATACTTCTGTGCTCAAGTTGGGGATGTCACCACTCGTGAATATTTAGTTAGCCGGATTTTGCCCAGGCCCAGAGATATCGTCTATTTCGTTAAGGCGGCTGTTTCATTCGCTGTGAACCGCAAGCACGACAGAGTCGAAGTGAAAGACATCATCGATGGCGAGATGCAGTACTCTCAGTACGCTTGGGATTCGATTCTAGTGGAGAATAGTTCGGCAATACCCAAACTGGAAGCGGTTCTACTTGAGTTTGTCGGAGGTCCCTGCGTGTTGTCGGAATCAACCGTCAGAAAGCACATTTCATCTGCTGGAATAGAGGCCGAGCTTGTTGATCGGGTTATTGAGCAGTTGATCAATTTGACCTTTCTCGGCGTTGAGGTATCCCATGGTACGTTCGCATATGCAGACGAGAAGAAAGAACTACAGAAGAATGCGGTCCTTGCGAGCCGATTTCCTGCGCTTCAATTAAACGAAAAAAGGTACGAGGTCAACGCGCCCTTCCGAGCTTATTTGGAACTCGATGAGAATCCCCCGATGATGTCGTTTGATGGATAAACGAAGACGTCAGGAGGCACTAAGGGAGGTATACCTCAACTGCCGGGTGCCCCATGTCTCGCCTCTGAGACCTGGGACTCAGTTGCCCTTCCCACTGCACCCGTTGCCCTTCGCGATGAGCGGAACCCTGAGAAATGATCTGGAAGCAGCAGCCCACAGCCATGGTTTTGCAGAGAATTACCGCCTGTCGGCGCACAATCATTGCAGTATGTCCATCAAGACCAGTTCGGCCCAAGCACACGCATCCGAAACGAGAAAACTACCCATAACCCCTTTGCTGAGAGGAATCTGCA
>PKXI01000463.1 GCA_003133425.1 Acidobacteriaceae bacterium | reverse complement strand
GATGAGCGTCCCTACCGGGTCAACCGAAGGAGTCGTTGAGGGTGGTGGTGACGGCTACGGCATTGCCTTCGCTGTCGACGACTGAGTAGTGGGTGGTGTCGTTCGATTCGGCTCGGGGAAGGCCTGCGGTGGTGGATGCGGGTGGCAGAAATCCATGCGGATGCACCAGCGCGGCGCTTGGAGTGGCCGCGTCGGCGGCAATGCCAGCGCGCCAGGCGGCTGCGTACTTCTTTGACGTGAGCTCTGCAACGGGGATGCTGTTGTAGTCGGGGTCGCCCAAGTACTCCGCGCGGTCCATGTAGGCGCGGCGGAAGGCCTCCGTGATGAGGTGCATGGACGCGGGGGTGCGGTCGCCGAGATGGGCGAGGTCGTAGTTCTCCAGAATATTCAGTGCGCTTAGCAGAACGATGCCGCCGGACGAGGGAGGCGGTGCGCTGAGGATGGTGTAGTTGTGAAAGCTGCCCACGATGGGCGCGCGCTCAACCACTTTGTATTGGGCGAGGTCGTCGAGGGTGAGCACGGCGCCGCCCTTATGGAGTTCGTCGACCAGCTCGTGCGCCATGCGACCGTGATAAAAGTCTTCCGGGTCGGCGGCGATGCGTTCGAGAGTCCGCGCCAGTTCTGGCTGGCGAAAGACCTCGCTTTCTTTGTAGAGCTCGCCGTCGCGCTGAAAGATGCGCTTCGACTCAGGGAATTTGGCGAGGTCGGGATCAGAGAGCTCATGGGCCTCTTCGGCGGTGAGCTCGAATCCCTCAGCGGCCAATTTGATGGCGGGCGCGATAACACGCTTGAGATCGAGGCGGCCGTATTTGCGTTCGGCATACACCAGACCAGCCACTGAGCCGGGCGTGGCGATGGAGCGGTAGCCCACTTCGCTGGCTTCAGGAATCACGTTGCCGTGCGCGTCGAGGTACATATCCTCGGTTGCGGCAAGGGGGGCTTTTTCGCGGAAATCGATGAAGGTGGCGTGTCCGTCGTGCGTCCGGAGCAGGAGAAATCCTCCGCCGCCCAGGTTGCCGGCGATGGGATGCACGACGGCCAGCGCAAAACCGGTAGCGACGGCGGCGTCTACGGCGTTGCCGCCCTGGCGCAGAATCTCGACGCCTGCATCGGAGGCCAAGTGGTGCACCGTGACGACCATGCCGTGACTGGCGCGAACGGGCTGGGCTTCAAGCCAGGGCCTGGGGTCGGGCCGGAGATGGGGATTCACCTTCTGCGCGCCCTCCTGGGCAACGGCGTGGATTGAGAGTAGAAGTACGGCGCCGCACAGGGCGGCAGGGACGAGCGGCATGGGCCGGCGATTCAGCAATGTTCTGACAGGATAGCTTGAAAATGCGCGGCCCTTCCATTTTCGCGGCGGCTCGTCTAAGAAGCTGTCTAAAAACTACTTAAGGAACCAGAGGAGGCATATGCGCGGAGCTGCGGATTGCATAGCTTAACAGCATGTATCCGAGCGATTTGACGGACGTGCAGTGGTCGAAGCTGGAGCGGTTGTTGAAGGAGCCTCGAGGAGAACGTCACGCCGGAGGCCGCCCGCGCAAGTACCCGTTGCGGCGGGTTGTGGATGCCCTGTTGTATGTGGTCAAGACTGGCTGTCAGTGGCGCCAGTTGCCGGCAGATTTTCCTCCTTGGCTGTCGGTGCATCAGCAGTTCCGCGCCTGGCGCGACAGCGGGGTTTGGGAGCGGATAACGAAGACACTGCGCGAACAAGGCCGTCAGGCGAAAGGGCGAAACGCCTCTCCCACCGTGGCGATCATCGATTCGCAGTCAGCCAAGACGGTGCTAAAAGGGGGCGGCGCGGCTATGACGCAGGCAAGAAGATCAAAGGGCGCAAACGCCACATCGCGGTAGATACGCAAGGTAACCTGCTGGCGGTGATCGTGCATTCGGCAGGCATCCAGGACCGTGTGGCGGCCCGTGCCGTGCTGATGCGCTTGTTCTGCCACTTCGACTCGATCACCACTGTCTTCGCCGATGGCGGCTACACAGGCAAGCTGATCGACTGGGCAAAAGATATGTTTGACTACTCCGTCAAGATCGTAAAACGCAACGAACAACACCTGTTTCGCGTACTGCCCAAGCGCTGGATTGTCGAACGCACCTTCGCCTGGCTGAACTGGTCGCGCCGCCTATCCAAAGACTACGAACTACGCCATGACTCGGCCGAAACCATGATCTATGTTGCCTTTGCCCATCAACTCTTGCGCCGTGCCACCTAGTTTTTAGACAGGTTCTTAGAACTTCACGCCCAGACTTTGCAGAAATGTCTTCACGTCTGGCCACGCGGCCTTCAGATCGGTCGCTGTCTCGATATCCAGAGGAATGTTGAGCGGGTTCGCCGCTGCGCCAGCGAGCTCCGCAAGCGGCTTCTCCATCGCAGCCGCCAGGATGGCGAGCGCCGCAATCACTTTGGGTGCGGCAAACAGAACCTTCTCGGCGCCAGTCAGCCACTTCAGGACATCCTCTGCCCCGATTTCAATCCCTTTTTCGATATTCACAAGAATGTTCGCCATTCAATTCGCTCCTCTTCATGTCCTGGGTTCATTCCGCGCTATTCATCCGATCCCTGGATTCCGCTGGCCGGCACGTCAGGAGCCGGCCAATGGAATCGGGAGATGGAACAGCTTTCAAAATCCGGATGTTGCCGTGGTACCGGTCCTGCATCCGGTGAAAAGCTGCCCATCATGCAGACAGCGACGGTCCCGCACCCCGGGGTCCCCAAGAAGCGGTTTCTGTTTCTTGGGGTGGTGCACCCCGGCGCCTTCCGCTCCTGCGATTCTCCAATTGCTTCTTGCCCAATCCGTCGCTCCCGAGTGGCTTCTTCTTCCCGGCCCCAATCGACATGTTTTCGTCGTCGGAGCCGAAGAAAAGCCACCGTGCCCAGCACGGGTAAGGTCAAGTGAATTGGAAAACCACTCATTGGGGGAGGGCGTGCTCATTCGCCCGGCGCGGCGCTTCCGTCGGCTGTCTGGCTACTCTTTAAGGTTAGGCAATCCGAGGTATATCTTCGGCAATGCAATCTATAGGAATAAGAATCTAAGAATCAAACATTTATATCGCATGCCAGGAATCGCCCGCTTGACACTCGGCAAGGACTTTAAAGAACTCCTTCATTTGTTCGCAGTAAATCCCGACGGCTGGTCGCTGAGTGCGTCTAGTGAACATCCCGCTTCAAAAACCTGCGCCCGCGAATCTCATACTCACCGCTCGCCACCAACCCAATGGCCTCGCTGTATGCGATATGTTCCTCGGTCAAAATCCGCTCCGAAAGCGAATGCGCATCGTCGCTTTCCAGCACTGGAATTGCCCGCTGCAACACGATCACTCCATGATCCAGATCTTCATCCACAAAGTGAACCGTGCAGCCGGCCACCTTCACTCCGTAAGCAAAAGCCTGCTCCTGCGCTGCCAGTCCCGGAAAAGCCGGCAACAGCGACGGATGGATATTCAGAATGCGACTGGGAAACGCCGCCACAAACTCCGGCGACAGCAGACGCATGTAGCCGGCCAGGCACACCAGGTCCACATCGTGGACCTTCAGGCACGCAATCATCGCGGCGTCGTGCTCAGTGCGTTTGCGCCCCTTTGAAACCAGAACCTCATGCGGGAGCCCCAATTCCTGCGCGGCCTTAACGCCCCGAGCCTCGGCCACGTTTGAAACCACGACCGCAATCTCCACGCCCTTGAGTCTTCCCGCGCGAATCGACTCGGCGATCGCCAGAAAGTTCGATCCCCGCCCCGACAGGACGATCCCCAGCCGCATCGGCCTATCGTCTGCCTTCGGTTCGGAACCGCTCACGTGTACTGCACCCGTCGCTCGCCCTTTACCACGCGCCCAATCACATAAAACTTCTCTTCTGCCCTGTCCAGCAGATTCTTCGCCCTCGTAAACTTCGCCGCCGGAATCGCCGCAATCAGCCCCACACCCATGTTGAACGTGCGCATCATCTCTTCTTCGGAAACCTGCCCCAGCGTCCGCAGGTGCTCAAAGATCGGTAGCACCGGCCATGAACCAGTCTCGATCTGCGCGCCCGTGTTCTTGGGTAGAATCCGCGGCAAATTCTCCGTAATCCCGCCTCCGGTAATGTGCGCCATGCCGGTCGTCAGCCCCGCTGCCACCAGCTTTTGAATCACGTGCAGATAACTGCGATGTGTCTTCATCAGTGCCGTCCCGGCCTTCTCCTTGATTGCCGTTACGTATTGAGTAGGCTTGTATCCTGCAACCTCAAACAGCAGCTTGCGCGCCAGCGAGTAGCCGTTCGTATGCAGCCCGGTCGACGGCAGCCCAATCAGCACATCGCCGGTCTTGATGCCCGCTCCGGTCACCATCTTGTCGCGGTCAACCGCGCCTACGATGAATCCCGCCAGATCGTACTCGCCATCGCTGTAGAATCCCGGCATCTGTGCCGTCTCGCCGCCAATCAGCGCGCACCCGTTGGCCCTGCAGGCATCGGCCAGCCCCGTTACTACGCTCTCCGTAACCTCCGGATCCAGCCGGCCAGTGGCCAGGTAGTCCAGAAAAAACAGCGGCGTCGCGCCCTGCACNNATGTCGTTCACGCAGTGGTTCACCAGGTCCGCGCCCACCGTGCGGTGCTGTCCCAGTTCAAACGCAATCTTCAGCTTCGTTCCCACCCCATCCGCCGAACTCACCAGGATCGGGTTCTTCCACCGCTGCAAATCCAGCCGGAACAGCGCGCCAAACCCGCCGATTCCGCCCAGCACGTTGCGGTTAAAGGTCTTCTGGGCCAGGAACTTGATGCGTTCCTTGGCGCGGTCGCCTCGGCTGATGTCAACGCCGGCGTCTGCATAGGTCACGGGTTTTTGCTTGGGTTCGTCAGGCACAATAAGGACTTTCTGCGTGTGGAGTGTAGGCCGGCGCGGATGCCCGGAAAGGTCGATTCTAGCAGGATTAGTGCGTCACAAAATCCACCGGCCACGAATCCGATCTCACCCTCATCGTATCCGGCTGCCTCTTCCGCCTCTCCCGCAACTGCTTCGCAAACCAGCCCTGAACCCGGTTCGGTCAATCGAATCTCAACTTCGTTGCACAGGCACAGTCAAGCCATCGGAGGCACAAACATGATCCTTCGCAACCTGCAGAAAGCTCCCGAAAAGATGATCCCGGTCGCCATGACGTTCTTGGTTGTCGGCTTGTCGATCCTCACCATCGGAATCGTCTGGCCTCATTTCTCGCCCTCGATCCCGCATCAGGGTACAGATTGGAACGGCTTCTTTCGCGGCGTAATCTTTGGCATCGCCATCGCCATGGAAGTCGTTGGCGTCGTCCTCGCCGCAACTGCCGCGGCCAACAAGCGCAAACCGCTATAGAAACCTTTCCCGCTCTTCAGCGGTCGGCACCGGGCAACTCTCCAGCCGCCCCCAGACGCGGTAGCGCCAGCGCGCAACCAGCCGGTATCCCAAATCGCGCACCGCCCGCGGAATCAAGCGAAGCGCCACGCCAATCCAGGGCCACGGCCGCGGCAACTCCAGCAACAGCGCCACCACAGCATCCGACCGCACCAGCACACTCTCCGCCGTCCCGCCCGCATCCCGCACAACAAGAATCGTCTCGGGAATCGCGCCTCCTGCCATCGACCCGCCAACCTCGTGCCGTGACAGCACCGGCGCTGCGCTCTCCGACTCCAGCGGCACAAACCGCAGCCGATCCCGAACGTCGCGCCGCAGCAGCCACCGCACCGACGCATTGCAAAAGCCGCAGTGACCGTCAAACATCACCAGCAGCCGCCCGCCAATATCGATTGATTCTTCCACTCGTCCTCTTGCGTCCTAGGATGACAGATTCGCATTCTCCGATGTGTCCAATCCGCCACATCCTTGCAAATTCTAGTCATACCAAGTCATACTAAGTCGTATGCGTACTACCAGAGTCGTCTCCATCACCCTGCCGCCGCCCCTCTTCAAACAAGCCCAGGCCCTCGCTAAGAAGGAGAACCGCACCATGAGTGAACTCATGCGCGAAGCCCTCCGCCGTTATCAGAGCGAGCAGGACTGGCAGCAGATCCGCGCCTACGGAATGCTGGCCGCTGCAAAGGCCGATGTCAAAACCGAAGAGGACGTGGTCAATCTCATCCACGAGTTTCGGAGGGAACAGAAACGAGCCCCCAAGAGAGTGCAACGAACCCGCTGAGTCGTGAAAGCCGCAAGTAGGTGCGATGGAGATTCTGGGTAAAACGAGGGTCGTGCTGGATTCGAACATCTATATTTCGGCACTTCTTTTTGGAGGGAAACCTCTCCGGGCTGTTCAGCTTGCCGAGCAGGGCGCATTCATTTTGCTCACCTCGGCTCCAATTCAATCCGAGGTTGAGAACATTTTGGCCACGAAGTTCCGATACTCTCGTGCCATGATTCACAAGTCGTGCCATCGAGTGTGGAGATTTGCAGAGCGGCTTGAGCCAATCATTCACGTCGACATTTGCCGTGATGATGACGATAACAAGATTCTGGAGTGCGCAATAGCAGGCGACGCGAGTTACATTGTCACCGGCGATCGCGATCTTCTCGATCTGCCCAGTGTCTCCCAATACACAATTCTCAAAGTAGATGCATTCCTCGAGGTTATGGAATCCGAGGGCTGAAAGCTCATTCCCCTCTCCGCATCTCCTTCTATACTGAACCCACGATGAGCTTTCAGACTTCACCCCGCATCCACACTCGTTCCAAGGCCCTTCAGCAGCGCGCCGAGCGCTTCTTCCCCGGTGGCGTCAACTCCCCAGTGCGGGCCTTTCGCGCCGTGGGTGGCGCACCGCCCTTTGTCGAGTCCGCCGCGGGCGCATATCTCACCGACGCCGACGGCAACCGCTGCATTGACTACTTCGGCTCCTGGGGCCCCATGATCCTTGGCCACGCTTTCCCGCCCGTCGTGGAAGCCATTCAGCGCGCAGCCAAAAACTCCGCCAGCTTCGGCGCCTCCACTGCCGCTGAAGCCGACCTCGCCGAGCGTATCGTAGCTTGTTATCCTGCGATTGAAAAACTCCGCTTCGTAAGTTCCGGAACTGAAGCCACCATGTCGGCCATTCGCCTTGCCCGCGCCGCCACCGGCCGCAACGTCATCATCAAGTTTGAAGGCTGTTATCACGGCCATGCCGACGGCCTGTTGGTCAAAGCCGGTTCCGGCGTCGCCACCTTCGGCATTCCCGGATCAGCCGGAGTGCCAGATCAGATCGCCCACCTCACCATGGCCCTGCCTTACAACGACATTGCCGAAGTCGAAGCCGCCTTCGACGCCCATCCCGGTGTCATCGCCGCCATCATCATCGAGCCCATCGTCGGCAACGCCGGATGCATTCCCCCCGCTCCCGGCTATCTCGCCGCTCTGCGCGCCCTCACCCTCCGCGAAGGCGCTCTGCTCATCGTCGATGAAGTCATGACCGGCTTCCGTGTCGCTCTTGGCGGCGCCCTCGAGCTTTACGAACTCGACGCCGATCTCGTCACCCTCGGCAAAATCGTCGGTGGTGGTCTCCCCGTCGGCGTCTTCGGCGGCAAGCGCAAATTCATGGACCAGCTTGCCCCGCTTGGCCCCGTCTATCAGGCCGGAACGCTCAGCGGAAATCCACTCGCCATGGCCGCCGGCATCGCGACAGTTAGCTATCTCCAGGAACACGCCGCAGAAGTCTACCCGCTCCTTGAGGCCACTTCGAAGGCCGTCGCCGAAGGAGTAGCCGCCGAAGCCGAAGCCGCTGGCGGCCCCGTCACCACGAATCGTGTAGGCGCGATGTGGACCTGGTTCTTCACGCCGGATGAAGTCACCAACTACGAGGAAGCCGCAACGTCAGACACGGCCGCCTTCGGCCGCTTCCACAACGCCATGCTCGATCAAGGCATTTGGCTCCCGCCAAGCCAATTCGAAGCCGCCTTTCTAAGCACCGCCCACGGAAAAGAAGAAGTCAACGCCACCATCGCCGCCGCCCGCGAAGCCTTCAAATCCGTTCAAGAGTAGAAACCTCCCGTGCCCATACTTTCGCGTTGTTTCTGGCGAAAGGGTGGGACAGCATGAACTCCACCGGATAAGGGCGCCCCAACTTCGCCGCGACTCAATCGCGCTTTGTTCAACCGGATGCGGCCACCAAGGCTATTCGATGGAGCGCTCTTCACCCAGGTAGCGGTCGGCGACAATGATCTTGCGGGCGAGGCCGAGCTTGCCGAGCCAGGTGATGAGGATGCCGTTGAAGTCCAGTTCGCGCTTGCGCAGGCCATGGAAGGCGGAGCGCGGATAGCGATGATGGTTGTTGTGGTAGCCGTCACCGAAGGTGAGCGCTGCAAGAAGGACATTGTTCTTGCTGTTGTTCCCCAGGTTGTAGTTCTGGTAGCCGAAGGTGTGGCCGAAGGAGTTGACCGCCCACACGGAGTGCTGGAATAGCATCGTGCGGAGGCTGGCGGCGAACACGCAGCCCCAGGCGTCGATGGGGCCGCCAAATGCGTAGCCAATGAGCCAGGGAATGGCGAGCGAGAGCACCGGCCAGATGTAGTGGGTCCGCGCATAGAACCGGATGATGGGGTCGCGTGCGAGGTCACGGCCGTAGATGTTCTGGTCGGTGACTGTGTCGTCGAACATCCACCCGATGTGGGAGTGGAAAAGTCCTCGAAGCGAGTTGGTGTCGTGACAATGGCCATCGACGATGGGACTGTGAGCGTCGCCGCAGTGGTCGGTTTGGGCGTGGTGGCGCCGGTGGTCGGCAACCCAGGTTAAGAGCGAGCTCTGGAAAGACATGGACCCGGCGGCACCGAGGATATAGGCGACCCACGGAGAGGTCTGGAAGCTTTTGTGGGAAAAGTAGCGGTGGAAGCCGATACCGGTCCCCATGCCGATGATGAAATAGCCGAGGATGAAGGTGACGACTTCGACGGCGTGAATGCGATGGGAATGGAACCAGAAGAGGCAGCCCACGGACCCGATGAGGGGGACGCCGATCAGCAAGCTATTGTCGATCTTCTTTTTCAGCGCGCACCGACCGGCAATAACGCCTCGTGGGGGTGCGACCGCTACGGGCTGCTGCAACCGGGAAGTAGCCACTGCGAACCCTCCATTTCTCGATAGTCGCTCAGATTTTGGAATGCACCCGGATTCCTATTTGATGCGCAAACATGGGCGCATGGTTCGCCGAGATTCCTGAAAATATACAAGTGCGAAGCTTGCCACACTTAGGTGATTGGATGCAATGAAAGTTCTGGCGGCTCCTAAGGCTTGGATCCATCCAAATTCGGTTTCCCATCGTTCTTAAATTGCCGGGTAGCCTGTCGATGTGACGGGCATGGTGTTGAAGCTTAAGCCGTCACTGACGAGAGTACGATGAAAACTGCCGGGTGGTTTTCCTGCATCCGAAGTTTATGTCGAACGGCTTCCATCGATTTCCCCGAGGCAGGAGAAGACTATGCGCAGCAAAGCGTTATGGGTAGCATTAATTGCCGGTGTCATTGTTCTCTGCGGGGTCGGTTCCAGAGCCCACGCAGCGGGCGGCAGTTCTCACCTGCAGGTCGGTGCCGGCGCACCCAACTTCAGCCTCCCATCGCAGGAAGAGAAGCCGGTCGCATTGTCCGACTACAAGGGGAAGTGGGTGGTGCTCTATTTCTACCCGAAGGACATGACGTCGGGCTGCACTATTGAAGCGCACAACTTTCAGCGAGACCTGCCGAAGTACGATGCTCTGAATGCGGTAATACTTGGGGTGAGCCTGGACACGGTGGAGAGCCACAAAACCTTTTGCTCGAAGGATTCGCTTACTTTCAAGCTGCTCGCAGATCCCGATCACAAGGTTATCGACGCTTATGGAGTTCACATCTCCGGCTTCGGCCCTACCAAGTTCGCCAGCCGTGACACATTCCTGATCTCGCCTGCCGGTAAGGTAGTGAAGGTGTGGACGGGTGTGAACCCGTCAACGCACAGCGACGAAGTACTCGCAGCACTCGCAGCTGAAAAGAAGTAAGCATCCACGCAAAACCCAGACCATTTGGCCGGGTGCTCTAGGAACTTGTTGAAATAGGTACCCGTTTTGCATCGGAGGTTGGCTGCCATTCGTCTAACAGACATGCGTGGAGACGAGCGGGATCAGGATGGGATGTTCAGCTATATATCGTTGGAGCAGCGTGTGCCTCAGGATCATCCATTGCGGGCAGTTCGCAAGTTGACGGATGCGGTGTTGCGGACGTTGAGCCCGGAGTTCGATGCGTTGTATGCCGACTCCGGCCGTCCATCGATTGCACCGGAGTACATTCTGCGGGCGCTTTTGTTGCAGGTATTCTACTCAGTGCGCTCAGAGCGTTTGCTGGTCGAGCAGATCGACTACAACCTGCTGTTCCGCTGGTTTGTGGGCCTTGGCATGGACGACGCGGTGTGGAACCATGCGGTGTTTTCCAAGAACCGCGACCGGTTGCTGACTTCCGATGTGGCGCAGCAGTTCTTTGCCGAAGTGAACAAGCATGCCAGGCGTTTTATGAGCGACGAACACTTCA
>PKXI01000467.1 GCA_003133425.1 Acidobacteriaceae bacterium | reverse complement strand
GACATCTAACCGGACACTACTGGTCCCGTATATATCTAAACAGGCGCCACCGACGACGCTCGAACTGGTCGCCCGTTACCTTGACATTGCCATTCGAGCCTACCTACAATCAAATAGGGGTACTGTATCTTTTCCTGTAATAAGTGCAGAGGGGTTAAGCACTTAGCAGGCAAACGTCAGGGTTCCGCCGCGGTCGGGGACAGGGCTTGAAGCCGTGTGCTAACCAGGACCGAGAGCAGGGAAGATGTCAGATCTACGCCTCAGTCCGCGCGAGCGGCTGGTGCTGACCGCGATCATCGAAATGTATATTGCCACAGGCGAACCAGTGGCATCGCAGGCACTTGCCCGATTCTTCGCGGACCGCGAGGGCCTGAGTTCTGCCACCTTGCGCAACGTGATGGCTGTGCTTGGCGAGGCAGGCTTGCTGGAGCAGCCCCACACCTCCGCCGGGCGTATTCCCACGGCTTCTGCATTCCGCTACCACGTTGAGCAGATTACCCAGTCCGGCCAGCTTGCAGCGGGCCAGCAGATTACCAATGCCAATCCGCCAGGTACGTCACCGCTGAGCGACGCGCGCCGTGGTCAGATTGAGGAGAGCTTCTCCGGCGTCACCAGCAGCCATGAATACCTGGAGCGCACGTCCCATGTGCTGGCGCTGATTTCGAGCGGGCTGGGCATTGCTCTTGCCTGCTCAACCGAGGGGCAGGTGCTGGAGCACATTCACTTTTCTCGCCTTTCGACGGGTCGGGTACTGGCGGTGCTGGTGACCCAGGCCGGAGCAGTGCAGGATCGTGTGCTCGCCCTGGACAAGGAACTTACGCACCTGGAGCTGGAAACCGCCGCCAGGTACCTGAACGAGAACTTCCGCGGCTGGCCGATTGAGCGGATTCGGGCGGAGGTTGCACGCCGTGCGGACGTTGAACGCGAGGCTTATCGCGAGATGCTGGCCTCCATTGAGGAACTTTGCCGCAAGGGTGCGCTGGCCGCCGGAGAGAGCGGCCCAACACTCTTTGTTGACGGCATTGCCAACCTTATTTCCAGCGAATTGGACCGCGAGCGGCTGCGGCAGATGCTGCTTGCCCTGGAAGCCAAGCAGCGGCTGGTGGAGTTGCTCAATGCCTATGTAGACGGCCGCCAGCAGGAGGTTCGGGTGGTGGTTGGACTCGACGAAGCCTCTCCAGCCATGCAGGATCTGGTGCTCATTGGCGCCCCGGCGCGGCTGGGAGGGACTAACCTTGGCACTGTCGCCGTTATCGCACCCACGCGCATCCAATATCAGGAGATGATTCAGGCCGTGAGGTACATCGCGCGGCTCTCCGAGCGTCTCCTCGAAATTCCCGCCGATTAGACAGATTGCGGCGACTTCCGATTGAGGTTGGTGTCGTTCCGGGGCAGGTCTGCGACCTGCGTCGGACACGGTGGCCCTGAAGAAAATACAATGGAATCAGGCGCTGCCGATTTCTTGAGACAATGAAAAGAGATATGCAGAGGCAGGAGACAGATTTGACGGAGTTGGAATCCCTTGAAATCAGTTCCGGGACCGCACACGGCGGGCTGGCGGAAGAAGCTACGCAGGACACCGCGACAGGCGGCGAGAACTCCACAGGCTCGGCTGAGCCGGTTGGGGCAGGCGAGTCTGTTCCCCGCGCGGAATTTGAGCAGTTGAAAGCGGAGCGCGACCAGTTGCTTGACCGCATCGCCCGGCTGCAGGCGGAGTTTGAAAACGCCCGCAAACGCGCCGAGCGCGAGCGCCTGGAATTTCGCGACTACGCCACCGGAAATGTGGTTGAGCAGTTTTTGCCGGTGCTGGACAACTTCGAACTGGCGCTGAAATCGACCGGCACGGCTCACCAATTGCGCTCCGGTGTTCAGCTCATTGTGAAGCAGATGGAAGACGTTCTGAAGCAGTTACAGGTGCTTCCGGTTCCAGCCGTGGGTGAAGAATTCGATCCACGCGTTCACGAGGCGTTGGGCTCAGTGGAGCGCGATGACTTGCCGGACCAGCATGTGGCGGAGGAGATTCGCCGCGGCTACAAGCTGCGCGAGCGGCTGCTGCGGCCCGCGATGGTGCGCGTGGCACATAATCCGAAACAGACAAGTGAATGAGATCCCGCAGAAGACGAGCGCGTGAGATTGAATCGCAGACGAGAGAATGAGTTCAAATACTAGAGTGAGCAAAACAGATTATTACGAGCTTCTCGGCGTATCCCGCGATGTGAGCGACCAGGAATTGAAGAGCGCGTATCGCAAGCAGGCGCTCAAGTACCATCCTGACCGCAACCCCGGCGACCACACGGCCGAGGAAAAGTTCAAGCAGGCCAGCGAAGCCTACCAGGTGCTGAGCGACGCCGACAAGCGCGCCGCCTACGACCGCTATGGTCATGCGGGGCTGGGCGGGCAGGGCTTTGGTGCGGGCGGCCCCTTTGCGGGTGGCGTGGATATCGGCGACATCTTCGGCGACCTGTTCGGCGAGATGTTCTCAATGGGGGGCAACTCGCAGCGCGGTTCGCGTCAACAGCGCGGCGATGACTTGCGCTTCGACATGACCATCAACTTCGAGGATGCATTTTTTGGCACCGAGACCGAAGTAAAGATTCGCCGCCTCGAGACATGCGCGGCGTGCAAGGGCCGCGGCAGCGCATCGGGTCGCGGGCCTACGGTTTGCAGCCAGTGCCAGGGGCGCGGCCAGCTTCGCTATCAGCAGGGCTTCTTCTCAGTTGCCCGCACCTGCGGCGCATGCGGCGGCCTGGGTTCGGTTATCAGCGATCCATGTATGACCTGCCGCGGCGAGACGCGCGCTACCAACGAATTCAAACTCACCGTCAAGATCCCGCCGGGCGTGGAAGATGGAACCCGCATCCGTTATGCAGGCGAAGGCGACGCGGGGCGCGGCGGCGGTCCCAAGGGCGATTTGTACGTGGTGCTTTCTGTTCGTCCGCACGACTTTTTCGAGCGGCACGGGCACGACCTGCACTGCATCATCCCGGTCAGCTTTCCGCAGGCGGCGCTGGGCGCGGAGTTCGAAATTCCAGGCATTGACGGGCCAGTGATCGTGAAGATTCCCGAGGGCACGCAGAGCGGGAGGGAAGTGAAGGTGCGCGGACGGGGCGTTCCGTACCTGAACGAAAAAGGCCGCGGCGATTTGATTGTTAGGGTGATTGTGCAAATTCCCAGGAAGCTGAGCCGCGCGCAACGAGAGCTGGTGAGCAAGTTGTCAGAGACTATGACCGTGGACAACAATCCCACTTCGCCTGGGCTGATTGAGAAGATGAAGGACCTGTTCAGCTAGGAGCAGGTCCCGGTAACTCCCAAGACAATTCGCTTTCCTCAAGATGCGGTCGCGTCGTCGCCCGATGCGCGAAAGTGCGCTTAGTTGTACACTGTTTGCAAATCAATTCCTTTGAGAAACGGTGCAGACCAGCCATTCTGCGGGAAAGGCGGAGTCGTTATGATTTCACGGCGAAACATTCTTAAGGTGTTAGGCACGCTGCCGGCAGCGGGGTACCTCGCGACGAATCGAACCGTGTGGGCTGAAACAGCAACGCCGAGACTTCCAAAGCGGTTGTTGGGGCGGACGGGCAGGTGGGTGACGCCCCTGGCGCTGGGCGGGCAGGCGTCGATGCAGTGGACGGCGCCGGGCATCGATGCCCCGGACATTATTGTGCGCGCCGTGCAACTGGGCGTGAACTATCTGGACTCGGCCAATGTGTATGGCCCGAGCCAGGTGAATTATGGAGAGGCGTTTCGGCGCATCCACCTGGCACCTGGAGCGGCGGAATACAACGCGCCGCTGCGGGAGAGTTTGTACATCGCGAGCAAAACGCGCGAGAGATTCGGGCTGGGACCGTCAAGCCCGGCAGCGCAAACACCGGGCGCAACAGCGGTAACCGACATCAAGCGGACGCTGACGCAGATGTTTGGTGACGGCAAGGGATACATACCCGAAGGCGCGTATCTCGATGCGATCCAGATGCACGCCATCCAAACGATGGATGACGTAGATCAGCTCTACATGGGTATGGCAGAGCGTGGCTCAAAGATGCCAGAGCGCATTGGAGCCATTGCGGCCGCGCTCGATTATCGCGACGGAACGAACTATACCGGGCTGAATCCCGAGCATAAGCAGTATGTACGGCACGTCGGGGTAACCGGGCACATGAGTTCTCCCGTGCTAATGGAAGTGCTGCGGCGCGACACCGGCAACAACCTGGACACGCTACTGGTGGCGTTAAATGCGAATGACAAGCTCTACACCTCGCATGAATACAACGTGCTGCAACTGGCTGTGGGACGCGGCATGGGCGTGATCGCGATGAAGCTGTTTGCCGATGGCGTGTTCTACGGCAAGGATCCGCACTTCTCGAAGGTTCCTGCCGACGTGATTCACTCAGTTGGCAAGCCGGACGCCGTCAACTATCAGGACCTGGTTCGCTATTCGCTCTCGATGCCGGGTGTGTCGTGCGCGGTGACGGGCATTGGACACATCGATCGGGAGAAGCCGGAGAACGATCAGCTGGTGGCGAACCTGGCGGCGGCGACGCTGGATCCTGTTTCGCCGGCGGAGCGGCGGAGGATTGAGCGCGAGATGGCACAACGCTATGGCGCGAAGACCAACTACTTCCAGCTTGAGCAAACGGGGCTAGTGCAGCCGACAGAGGTGAAGGTGGAGAAGGTTGCCGGGAGCGACCAGGTGACGGTGCGCTGGAATACCGCAATCGCAGCGGCGAAGCCGATTGGCGCTTACGAGATTCGGAGCGGGGATCGGCTGCTGTTGTCGGTGCCGTATCGGCCGCAGCTTACGCCGGAGCCGCTGTGGGCTAGCGTGCCTGCTGCTGCAGTGGGCGACGGAAAGGTGACGGTGACGGCGAAAGAGGCTTGAAGTATTGGAGGGGGGATTCCTTTTGTGGCTTTGGAGTCCTCCTTCTTTGGTTCGAGTTCCTGGGACCACCGGCACCGGTGTCAGGCCCCGAACTGGCGCAGATGATGGTCGAGATGTTTGTACTGCAGGATCGCCCACTCGTCCGGCGTCAGCCGTCCGAAGAATGTGTGGGGATGGGTAGTGCAACCCTTCGAACCGCCTGCTGCGAATCTGTCGACCAGCACACACAATCGCTTTTGTTCCGGCGCCAGATCCCGGTCGTCCTTCACGATGAGAGTCTTCGCCGTTGGCGAGTTCCGGCGCATTGGTTGGTCATCCCCGAGTACCTTTCCCTTGATCATCCGCCCAATGATGCTCCCGATGAACATCCGCGGCGGGAAGGCGTCACCCACAGCCCACTCCATGGCCGCTGAACAGTGCGCGAGCGCCTGCGACGCAGTCATGGTGCCCCACTGCCGCTCGCTACCAGGGCCGAGGCGCGATATGCGTTGCTTCACTTCTTCGACCGTTGTTGCTTCGAATAGGTTCTTCATGCAGAAAGTCTCCACCAAACAACCGCGCAGAATCAAGGGAGTAGTGGATCTTGAGCCAGCGAAGGACGAGCGGGTGATTCAGGAATGATTCGCTGGCCGGAATGATCGGCTGGTAAAACGCTCGTTCCTATACCATGGGTGTGCGCGGGATCGAACTCCGCGGAGCCATCCTCAGGATTTTGCAAAAGGAGTATTCATGCGTCGCCGATCATTTGTTGCTGCACTTCCGCTGGCCGCGGCAGGCACACTTAGCGGTCTTCACGCCGAGGCTTCAGGACAGGAAGGGGCTGCGATGCGGAAAGCCGATTCGGAAGCGGCTCTGCCCAAGTTTCAGCCTGCTGGCGCGGAGCGATTTCTGCGGCCTGACGTTCACGCGGGAGACCGGCCATCGGGAGCGAGCTTTGCGAGCCGTTCGGCGGCGATGGGGCGGTCAGGTGCGGCGGGGACGGCGCATCCGCTGGCTACGCTGACGGCGATCGAGATGTTGAAGCGCGGGGGCTCAGCCGCGGATGCGGCGGTTGCTGCGAATGCCTGCCTGGGATTTCTGGAGCCGACAAGTTGCGGGCTGGGCGGGGATTGCTACGCGATGATTTGGGATCCCAAGCTGAGCAAGGTGGTGGGGCTGGCGGGATCGGGACGTTCGCCGAAGTCGCTGAGCCTGGAGACGGTGCGGCAGCGGGCAGTGAATGGCGTGATTCCGAAGTTCGGCGCGGTGTCTATTTCGACGCCCGGTGCGCTGGATGCGTGGTGGACGCTGCACCAGCGCTATGGGCGGCTGAAGTGGCAGGAGGTGCTGGAGCCCGCTATTCATCTTTGCGAGTCGGGCGTGCCGGTGCCGCAGATTATCGGCTTCTACATCAAGCGCAACCTGGCGGCCTTTGTGAAGCCGGGGTCGGGCGTGGAGGAGACAGCAAACGCGGTGCACACCTTTGCGCCGGGAGGCAGCGCACCGAGCGAGGGCGATGTGTTTCGCAATCCTGACCTGGCGCGCACTTATCGCATGATCGCCGAGGGCGGACGCGACGCATACTATGATGGGCCAATCGCGAAGACGATTGAGGAGTATTTCAAGCGGATCGGCGGGTGGTTGCAAGTGAGCGATCTGCGCGAGCAGCATGCGGAGTGGAATGAGCCACTGGTGACCAAGTATCGCGGCGTGGATGTTTATGGGATGGCCGCGAATACGCAGGGGCTGGCGACGCTGCAGATTCTGAATATTCTGGAGAACTTCGATTTGCGGGAGATGGGCTTTCAGTCTGCGGCGTCGATTCATGCACAGGTGGAGGCCAAGCGGCTGGCGTATGAAGATCGCGGGCGTTACTATGCCGATCCACACTTTGCGAAGATTCCGATTGAGTGGCTGAACTCGAAGGAGTATGCGGCGGAGAGGGCGAAGCTGATTCGGCCGGATCGGATTTTGACGCCGGTGCATCCGGGGCAGGCGCCGAGTCACGGCGACACTACGTACTTCACGGTAGCGGATTCGGACGGCATGATGATCTCGATGATCCAGTCGAACTTTCGCGGGCTGGGATCGGGGCTGGTGGCAGATGGGCTCGGGTTCATGTTCCAGGATCGCGGAGAGCTGTTTTCGCTGCAGGACGGACATCCGAATATGTACGCACCGGGCAAGCGGCCGTTTCAGACGATCATTCCCGGATTTGCAACGCGGGATGGGAAGCCGTGGATGTCGTTTGGCGTTATGGGCGGTGATATGCAGCCGCAGGGGCAGTCGCAGATCATTATCAACCGCGTGGATTACGGATTGGAGATTCAGGCGGCGGGAGACAGTCCGCGGTGGCATCATGAAGGGTCTTCGCAGACGATGGGGGAAGATACGGCTGGGTTGGGACCGATGGGCGTGCTGCGACTGGAGGCAGGGGTGCCGGAGGCGTCACGGCGCGCGCTTGCGGAGCTTGGCTGGCCGCTGGAAGCTTCTGACGGCGGGTTCGGACGGTACGAGTGCATCGAGCACCGCATGAGCGGGGGGATGAGCGGGGCGGATCGGTTCTATTCCGCGGCGAGCGAGATGCGGGCGGATGGGGTGGCGCTGGCTTATTGAAGCTGAATTTGGGTCGGAGAGAGCAACCAGATTCAGCGTTGTGGTATCCCACCCTTGCGACAGAAGAAAGTCGCAAGGATGGGGCACGGGACTGATGTGGAATCCCAGGCTTCAATAGCGAGTCGTTGGATTCCGCCATCGCTGATTGGTTGTCGACTTTATCTTTTCTGCACAGGGGCCTTTTCGCGCTAGGATGAGTGCGTCTCACTTTCTCTCATTCCCGTGAATGCTCACGCCAGACCTCTCGTTTCTACCCAGACAGCGATGGCTCGTCGCTGGAGATCCGGGGTTGTGTTCGGTTCCGTGGCTGCGCTGATTATGATTGCGCTGCTGATTGGGTTTGGCGGGTGGCGGTTGCTGCGGGCGGGGCGCGTTGCGCACGAGGCCGCGAATTCTGCTGGCAGCGGTGCATCGGTGGCATGGACGGACCGGTTCGGGGATGGGACGCCGGATTTTTTGCGGCTGAGCGATCCGGCAGACCAGGCAGCGTTCCGGCGCTGGTTCACGTTGATCGCGGAGTACCAGGCTGTTCGGCCCAAGGCTGAGGTGCCGGCAGAGATTACGGACTGCGCAAGCCTGCTGCGCTACGCCTACCGCGAGGCTCTGAAGCGCCACGACGAAAACTGGTTTACGACGAGCGGGATGGAGGTTTCTGCTCCGCCGGGAGAGGTTCGCGCGTGGAGCTATCCGCATTCGCCGCTCGGCACTGCGCTGTTCAGGGTGCGGCCGGGAGCATTTGAGGCGCGGGATGTGGACGACGGCGCCTTTGCGCAGTTTGCCGACGCGAAGACGCTGGTGGAACGCAATGCGTTTTTCGTGAGCAGGGATGTGCGCCAGGCCCTGCCGGGAGATCTACTTTTTTATCGCCAGTTCGGGCAGTCTTCGCCGTGGCACTCGATGATTGTGGCCCGGGCGGGGCCTGAGGCTGCGGTCGTCTACGACACCGGCACAGATCATTCACCCCACGGACGAAGACCTGTCCGTGGGGACCCCGACCACGGGCTCCCGGGCGAGTTGCGGCGCGTGACGCTGGCTGAACTGCTTGACCATCCTCAGCCGCAATGGCGGCCGCTTCCGGGCAATCCAAACTTTCTCGGCGTCTATCGCTGGAATATTCTGCGAGGAACTCCATGAGTCAGGGTAAATCGCTGCTTGCTGTTTCGATCTTGCTGCTTTGCGCAGCCGCTCACGCAACGGACGCGCCGCGTTCGTTTTCGCTGTCGACGTCGCGAACGTTTGCGCCGGGCGAGAGCGTGAAGATACAGCTCTTGGCGCGGAATGTGCCGGAGTTGGAGTTTCGCGTTTACCGGGTGAACGACGCGCAGAAGTTTTTTGCCGGCCTGAAGGACCTGCACAGCTTTGGCGTGCAGAGCCAGTCGCCGACGGAGCAGATTGACCAGCGCACTTTGTTGGAGCGGTTGCACGACTTCAAGGCGCACTTGTGGTGGCTGGTGCGGCACTTCTTCCGGGGACAGTTTACTGATGATGCGCGCGACAACTTCCGCGAGCAGCAGGGCAAGCTGGGCAAGAAGAGCCGGGTGGTGGGCGCGGCTCAGTTTGCGCAGGTGCCGATTTTGAATGCAAGCCAACTGGTGGCGCGATGGAAGCTGGAGACGCCGCCTGCGCTGGTGAGTGAAACGCAGCAGTTGCCGATCGACGGACTCTCTGCGGGCGTGTATCTAATCGAAGCAACGGACGGAACTTACAAGGCCTACACCGTGGCGCTGGTAACGAGCATTGCGGTAGTGGAGCGGATACTGAACGGGCAGGCCAATCTCTACGTGGCCGATCGCAAGACCGGTGTGCCTATCGAGAAGGCTGATGTGGCGTTGTGGTCCGATGGCAAGATGCAGTCGTCGAGCACGACCAACGGCGACGGGATGGCTTCGCTGGCGATGGGCGCGCGTGGAACGGCGCAGGGGCCGGAGCCGGAGAACGTGTGGATTCTGGCACGGCACGGGGCGGATGCGGCGCTGGTGACTCCATGGAGCTATAACTTCGGGCAGCAGAACGAGCGGCAGGGGCGGGCGTACATCTACACTGACCGGCCAGTCTACAGGCCGGGACATACGGTGCACATCAAGGCGATCGTGCGGCTGAAGAAAGACGATACGCTGCAATTGCCGCAGGGCCTGACGCCAACACTTGAGGTGAACGACAGCAATGGCAAGAAGGTATTCACGAAGGAGATTGCTCTCTCGGCGCACGGGACGCTGACGGCGGACCTGGATCTGGCAAGTGATGCGGCGCTGGGGTACTACAACGTGAGCCTCAACGATGCCGGAGTAGCGGGCGGGGGCAGCTTTTATGTGGAGGAGTACAAGAAGCCTGAATACCAGGTGACGGTGAAGGTGGCAGTGGCACATCTTCTTCAGGGAAATCCCATTCAGGCAAACATCGAGGCAAAGTACTTTTTTGGCGAGCCTGTTGCAGGGGCGAAGGTGAAATACGTGGTGCATACGTCGGCGCATTACTGGTGGGATGAGGACCAGGAAGATTCAGGAGGTGATGCGGAAGGCGATGAAGGCGACTCGGGCGAATCAGATAATTCCGATGTTGCCTGGGATGAGACCGAGCAGCAGGAACACGAGGGCGTGCTGGATGCGAATGGAAGGCTGACGGTAACGCTGCCCACGGCAGTAGACGGCAAGCACAACGATCAGGATTACCGCATTGAGGCGCGGGTGACGGATGCGGCCAATCGCGAGGTAAGTGGACACACCACGGTGCTGGCTACGTATGGACCGTTTCGCGTGAGCGTGGAGCCGACGAGTTATGTGTTCCAGAGCGGGCAACCGGTGCGGGTGAAGGTGACGGCGCAGGACTACGATGGCAAGCCGGTGCAGGCGCAGGTGCATGTGGCAGCAGCGCTGGAAAAGTGGGATTCTGTGACGCGCGAGCGGACCGAGGCTCCAGTGGCTGGCAGCGATGCTACCACGGGCGCGGATGGGACTGCGCTGGTGGAACTGGCGATGGGCGCGGCAGGGAGCGGCGATTTCCAGGTGACGGCGAGCGCGCAGACTCCGGAGAACCGGACAGTGGTGGGACGCACTTGGGTATGGATCTGGAATGGTGCGGGCGAGTGGTACCAGCCGAATGCTCAGGCGCAGATTGTGGCCGATAAAAAGAGCTACAAGGTGGGCGATACGGCGCACCTGCTTCTGGTGACGGGGTTGAAGGAGTCGTGGGCGGTGGTGACGGCGGAGGGCGAAAGCGTGCAGTCACGGAGACTGATGCATGCGACGGGGGAGAGCTTTGCGTTCGACGTGCCGATTACGCAGCAGTCGCAACCGAACCTCATTGTCAATGCGGTGATTGTTCACGAAAACCAGTTGATGACGGCGCAGAAGAGCCTGAAGGTTCCGCTGGTGGAGCGAACGCTGACGGTGACGGCGACGGCGAGCAAGAGCCAGTACCTGCCCGGAGAGAAGGGCAGCTTTGATGTATTTGCTGTCGACTCGCAGGGCAAGCCTGTGGAGGCGGACCTTAGCTTTGGCGAGGTGGATGAGGCGCTGTACTCGGTGCGGCCGGATACGAGCGGCGACATTGTGAGCTTCTTCTATCCGAAACGATACGCATATCTGCAACCGCAAACTTCGTTCGACTTTTTCTTCTCGGGGCAGGCGGGAACGAAGAGTCCGCTGCTGGCGGAGATGAATGCGGGGATGTTCCACCCGCGGATGGCGCAGGTGAAACCGGGTTCAGACCTGGTGGTGCCGAAGGTGCGCAAAGCGTTTCCAGATACGGCGTACTGGAATCCGAATGTGCGGACGGGAGCAGATGGGCATGCGCGCGTCGAGTTCAATTTTCCGGATGCGTTGACGACGTGGCGGACGACTATTCGCGCAATGACGGATGACGGCAAGGCGGGCGGCGTGGTGACGCGAGTGCTGGTTCGCAAGAATCTGATTGTGCGGCTGGCTGCACCAAGGTTCTTCCGGCAGGGCGACGAGACGGTGCTGCGCGTGATTGCGCACAACTACCTGGCGACGGCGAAGGATGTAACGTTTGCGCTGGACGTTACGGGCGTGGACGTTGTGAGCGGACAGACGCAGAAGGTGAACATTCCGGCGAAGGGCGAGAGCTACGTAGACTGGCGCGTAAAAGCAAAGGCGACAGGAAACGTGGTGCTGACTGCGAAGGCGCTGACGAACGAAGAATCGGATGCGCTGGAGATGACACTGCCGGTGCTGGCGTATGGCGTGAAGCAGAAGGCGGCGGGGGCAGGAGTGGTGTTCTCGGGCGCGGGACAGAACCAGTGGTCGTACAGCTATCCGGATGGATCGGATGCGGGAACACGCGAGCTGACGATTACAGTGGCGCCATCGGTGGCGGGGACGGTGTTTACGGCGCTCGATTACCTGACCAGCTATCCGTGGGGATGCACTGAGCAGACCATGTCAAGCTTTATGCCGGACCTGATTGTGGCGCAGGCGGTGGACAAGCTGCATCTGAAGTCGCCGATCGATCGCGCGACGTTGAACGATATGGTGAACGCGGGGATCGAGCGGCTGTACAGCTTCCAGCACGACGATGGAGGGTGGGGTTGGTGGCCGGATGATCCGAGCCGCGTGTTTATGACTGCATACGTTGTGAGCGGATTGGGACAGGCGAAAGATGCGGGCCGGACAGTGGATGATGACCGGATGAACAAGGGGCGCGCCTGGTTGAAGGCGACGTTGGCTGCGCATCCTGACATGATTCCGGATTTGCGGGCTTATGTGGTGTTTGCGCTTGCTACGACGGGCGGTGCGCCGAAGGATGGGCTCGACAAGGCATGGGATAGCCGCGACAAGTTGAGCGACGAGGGGCTGGCGCTGGTGGGACTTGCGCTTGATGCGGCGGGAGACGGACGCGCGCGGGAGGCCGCCACGCTGCTGGAAAAGAAGGCCAGGGTGAGCGATATCGATGCGCATTGGGAAGGCAATTACGATGGTCTGCTCGAGTATTGGGACGACACTTCGAGTGAGACTACGGCGTTTGCGCTGAAGCTGCTTATCAGGCAGGATCGCGCGAGTGGGCTGCTGCCGAAGGCTGCGGTGTGGCTTGCCGGACATCGCGAGGGCAGTTACTGGTATTCGACCAAGCAGACGGCGATGGTGATCCAGGGGCTGACGGACTACGTGCAACTGAGTGGTGAGCTGGCGAACGCGTCGGATGTGGAAGTGCTGGTGAATGGCGCGAGTGTGGGTAAGCGGCACTTTGGGCCGGGTGATGGGTTTGCATTGCCGTGGAAGATACAGGTTCCGGCGGCGCAGGCGGGAAGCGGCGGTCAGGTCACCGTTCGCAAGAGCGGCAATGGGATTACCTACTGGTCGGCGGAGAGTGGGTGGTACTCGGCAGACAAGCGGCTCTTCCAGCAGGGCAAGCTGGCGTTGAACATTACGCGCGATTATTACCTGTTGCAGAAACGGCAGGACAAGCCGACGGATCCGATTACGTACGACCTGGTTCCGCTAAAGGGTGCGGCGCATATGGGCGATATTGTTGCCGTGAGGCTGGCGCTGAGCGGAACGGCCTGGAAGTATCTGCTGGCCGAGGATCCGATTCCGGCGGGCACGGAGTTTCTTGCGGATACCGGGCTCTACAAACTGAATAACAAGCCTGACTGGTGGGCCGACTGGTTTACGCGCAAGGAGTTCCACGATGATCGGGCGGCTTTCTTCAATACCGAGTTCAGCGGGCGGCGCGAGTATGTGTACCTGCTGAAGGTGGTGAACGAAGGCAAGTTTGTGATCAGTCCGGCGCAGGCAGGGCCCATGTATCAGGCGAATGTGCAGACCACTACCGATCCCGCAACGCTGGAGGTGCAGCCGTGAGTTACTTTGTTGATTTATTCCGCCGCATTCGATTGAGCTCCGTTTGGGTTGCGTTGCAGTTTGGCTTGACGCTGCTATTGATACTGCTGGTACTGGCGTGGACACGGTTGCCGGATAAGCACGTGTGGCAAGTTTTGCTGACCTTGCTTGTGCCCGTGCTGCTGGGGATTTCGTTTCTCGAGTTGGAAGCTGGGACCATGCGCGCGCTGGCGGACGATGATGGCAGGCGCGTGAAGCTGGTGTTGGGTGCATGTACGCTGCTGGTGTGGGTAGCGTTGTTCTGGGCGTGCTGGGCGGCACTGGACTGGTGTGACGACAGGATTGGGGAGTGGGCGGGCTATCTGAACTCGCGGGCTTCGGCGGGCGGGCGAGCAACGGTCTTTACCTATGAACATCTGCAAAAGTGGTTCACGCAGGCCGAATGGCTGCTGCGCTGGATTATTGTCCCGGGCAAGATCGTTCCGTACGCGGTGGCGTCGGCGCAATGGGGCTGGCGGGTGCCGTTTCGGAAGATCATTCGGCTGCTGTTCAACTGGCGGTGGTGGCCGGCGGTGGTGCTGGCGGCACTTTTGGGCGTGGTGTTGCCGGGGCATTTCTTTAATGGTGTTCCGCATGGAACGGTTTCGAATCAGGTGTGGGCGGTGGCGCTCAAGTTGGTCGGAAGCTATGTGCTCGCCATCTGCAGTTGGGTTTTGTTGCTGGGGTGGGCGGCGGTGATGCTGGGGCGGCCTGCGAATGGCGGTGCTGTGGCAGAGTTACCGCTGAGTGAGAGTGGTGAGGACTCCGTCGGGGACGCCTGAGCGGAGCCATTCGAGAACCTTCGCGCGTCCGTAGTGATCGAGCAGGCGCGCGGCATACCATGCGGCGGCGCGATGAGCCGTTTCGGATTCTGCCTCGCTGGATGAGTGCGCGAGTGCAGCGTCGATTGCGGCGAGGTTGATTGCGGGAGCTGCGGTTGTTCGGGTGTCAGGCTCGCTCCATGTTTCGACGAGGCCCTCGCGGAGCCAGAGTGGCGTGGCGGGACCGGACTCATGTTCAACGAGCGCGTGCAGGAATTCGTGACGCATGGTTGCGTCGAGCAGGCGGCGCGCGGCCAGGGTGCCTAACGGCTGAGTTGCAATCCAATCACCTTCAGTGAAGGCTGCTACCCAGCCGGGCGCCAGCGTGGCGTCGCGAAAGGCGGCCGTGGTGGCGAAGGAGCGCACGGTGAAGGGCGAGTGTGCGTTGAGGCCGGATCGTTGCGATGCTTCAGCATACACGCGAGACAACTGCGGCAGGTAGGCGGCATCCGCGGCGTCGAGAGATTCGAGCGTGAAGCCATCGCCTTTGAAACTCTGCCAGGCGCGTCCAGTGGCTTCGTCGGCGGGTTGGGCGCCGGGGAAATACTGTTGCAGGATCTGTTGGGCTGACCGGCCATGCGATGCCATTGTTGCAGCGCCCTTCTGGCAAAGGCCAACGCCATGGCCCCATCCGCGGCCGTGGAAGAGGAAGTGATCGCCCTGCTGGCTCACTTCAAACCAGGTGCTGGGAATCTTGCTCCATCCCAGGGCCTGACCGACAGCGAGTTGGAAGGATTCGGCGGAGATTTGAGTTGCGTCGAGGCGTAGCGTGACGGCGCGGCCCGACTCGCCTCTGCGCTCGACGGTGAGGTGTTGCCATCCGGGGGCTGCAAGTCCGGCTGAGGCAAGCGCTGCGGACAGCTCGGTGCAGGTTAGATCGGAGGCCCACTCTCTGCCGTTGCTGTTGGTGCAATAGCGGTCCGGTTGCGAGGGCAGATAGGGGGCCGCATGCGCGCGCGGCCATATCTCGGTGGGCGAGGCGGTTCGTCCGCCGCAGTCTTTGTTGAAATATGCCAACGCGCGCGTGGCGTGGAACCACAGCGTCTCGCCGGCGGTGGCCAGTGTGGCGTTGTGGGCGGCGGGCTGCCTGCCGGGATTGCCACCCCAATGCAAGAGCTGGCAGTGAGTGGAGTCGCAGAGATCGTAGTCTGTGTGGCCGTGAGGCTCGTGCAACGCGAAGGTGCGGACTACGATGGCTAGAGCTTGCAGCGATTGCTGGGTGTCGGAGGGACCGCTTTCGCTGGAGACGATACGTTCGACATAGCTCTCGACGGGCAGCGTGACGGCGATGACCAGCATGCCCGCGCGCGCGGTGATCTCGATGGGATTCTGCAAAGTCACCGTTTCGCCGTGGGCCGCCAGAGTAACTGCGCCGGCAAGCCAGAGGTGGGTCGCATTTCCTTTGCTGCCAGAGCCGGCAAGCAGGACTGCGTCGCCGCTGGCGCGGACGGTGACAGCTTGAGACAGCGAGAGGGCGGCGCATTGGCCGCAGGTGCGAAACGTGATTTTGCGATTGGGGCCGGTGGGCTTCAATATAACTTCGCGATCGTGCCATAACGTCCACATGCCCACGCGGAGAGTTAAGCGCACAGTTTGTGGAGTGGAGGCAGCGAGTGCGGCAGGCTGCGGCGCGTGTTCGACATTGGCGATGGCCAGGATGGCTGCGGCCAGCGCGCTGAGTAAGGTCCGATGCGGGATCATTGGTGCACCAAGGACGAATGCGATAGCAACTCAGCGGCTACGTGAGCGGCGTCTGCGCCTCGGCCAGCGGGGAGATAGACGACCACAACAACCTGGGGTTTATCCGCTGGAGCTACTCCCGCAAACCAGCCGTGCGATTGGTTTGAAGCGGCGCCTTCGGCTGTTCCGGTTTTGCCTGCTATGGGGACGCCTCCGAGGCCGGCTTGGCGCGCCATGCCGAAGCTGGCGGAGTCTTCGATACCGGCGCGGACCACTTGAGCTGCATGCGAGTCAGGATGCGCGGCCAGTTCCAAAGCGAGCCAGCGATAGGCGGCGGCTAACTCGAGCGGAGTTATGCGAATGCCTTCAACGCCGAGCAGTGCAAGTTGCGCGGCCTCTGGATTCAATGGTTCGCGAAACTCGGCTGGGACCTCGGCCGATTCCGATTTGCCTGCCAATCCTGTAAAGCTCAGCAATCCGGTGGAACGCAGGAGACGGCCGAGTTCTCCAGGTTCAAGCGTGCGCGCAACCTGTGCAAAGTAAGTGTTGCAGGACCACGCGAGCGCTTCGCGTGCATTGAATGGCGGGGCCGGGGGATGCGTGCAGGACATGTGGTGTACGGCCACCACGAGTTTGCGGTCGCAGGCGATGCGGCGGTCGGGATTCCAGCGATCTGCTGCAACGAGGCCATACAGGACCAGTGGCTTGAGCGTTGAGCCGGGCGCGGCCAGAGTGCGAGCCGCTTCGCTGAGGCGGTGCGAGGCCAGCAGGCGACCGGTGCTGAGATCGACTACCAGGATTCTTGCTTCGGGAGCCACGCGCGCGGCACGATCAACCGCAGTTTGCCAGCTGGGCGCCGGAGCGGGGCCGCACGCGGCACTCAGCATATTGAATGCGATTGCTATGGCGATGGACCGGAGGATTTCGCGCACACGAAAAGTATGAGGCACGGGGGCGGGGAATTGCACTGGCGGATGCGATTCTTGACCGCCGGGGGAATTCAGCTTTTCGAAGTGGCCTTATGCCGTTGTGAGGACTAGCTTGGTGACCCGGCCCGTCTGATTCCAGTCAGAGACGTAAATGTTGAGGTACTCGTCAATGTGGCATCCATGAGCGGCGCTGAAAAAGAACGGGGCGATTTCACCGGGCTGGAGTTTGTAGTTGGCCCATTGTGCGCGCTGCGGATTGTCACCGAGGAAGGCGACGGGGACATTGTCCTTGTCGAGGATCGTGACTCGGCCTTCCAACTCGGAGACGACGGCGTAGTCTCCGTGAAAACTTATTTGGCATGGTCGGCGCAGATGCTGGGTGACTGTGCGAACGAATTTTCCGTCGAAGTCGAAATGACAGAGGCGGCGATTTTCGCGGTCGCACACCAGGAGCAGCGGCTGGCCGTAGCGCATATCGACGGCGAGTCCATGGTTGCAATCGAAGAGGCCTTCCGTGTGACCCTTGCCGGCGTAACTCGCTTTGTACTCGCCGTTCTTGTCGAACCTGAAAAGCCGCGAGTCGCCGTAGCCATTGGCGATAAAGATGGAGCCGTCCGGGGCGGGCACCGCGGAAGTCAGCCGCCATTCATTCGGAGCTTTGAAGCCGGCCTGGGGTGGAGCAGTGATCTTCTGCACCACGGTTCCGTCGGTCTTCATTTTGACAAAGAGCCAGTTCTCTTTTGGAGTGCCTTTTTGCACTGTTGTGTACAGGTACTCGTTGCCGTTCTCCTCTGCGTAGACGATCGAGTGGACTTCGGGATACTCGTTGGCAATCGTCCTGAGGAGCGTGCCATCCGGACTGTATACGAGGACTCCGGTCGCGCTCTGTGTACTCACGTACACGTTGCCGGCTTTGTCGGTGGCAATTCCGCCGTGAGTGCCACCGAACGAAGTTCCAGCCGGCAAATGTCCCCAACCCTCAACGACGCGATAGGTCCACTCGCCATTTCCTGTTTGCATAGTTGGCCCTTCTGAATCGCTCAGGCGCGCCCCATGACAACGGTGTGCGGGCTCATAGGAATGGGATGCGCGGAGATGTCGCCGAAGCCGGCATCAGTATACATGGACGTGAGTTCGCTGAGCGTGTAGGCATCGCCGGCAGCAGTGGAGGCGAGCATGGTCATGCTGAAGGCCGCGGGCATGGGCGGAGAGACGCGATCTTCGTTGGGCACGAACTCGAGAGTGGCGGCGCGCCCGCCCGGCTGAAGTGAGGCGCGGACCTTCTTGAGCAAGGTGACGTTGGTTGGTTTGTCAAAGTGGTGCAGGAAGTTGGTGAGCAGCACGGCGTCGTAAGGCCCACCGAAGTCAACATCAAAGGCACTGCCTGGAAGCATGTTGTAGCGGTCGTGAACGCCGGCTTTGCGGGCGTTTTCGAGCGCTACGCGGAGGACCGGAGCCCAATCGAGGCCGGTGACGCGCGCTTGCGGGTTCTGCTTGGCTATTTCGATGCCGAAGAGGCCGTGACCGGCGGCGATATCGAGCACGTGCATGGGCCCGGTGCGTCCCTGGAGCACGACTTCTCCGAGCGGTCCGGCCATGCGACCCATCATTGGTCCCATGGTCTCAGCGAACTGGACCCAGATGGGGTTTTCGGGTTCGACGCTTCCATCACCGGGCAGGACGGTGCGTCCGGTGCGGACGATGTCGACGAGATTCTTGTATGGCTCCTGCATGGCGGGGTTGCCGAGGAATTGCGCGATGGAGGCCATGCATGCGGGCGAGCGCGGGTCAAGGAAGGCGGCGCTGGTGGGGGTGTGCTTGTAGTGGCCGTTTTCCTTGGAGAGGACGCCACAGATGACGAGGAAATCGCACAGGATGCGGATGCCGCGTTCCGATGCCTTGCAGTGCCGGGCGATGGATGCCACGTCTCCGGGCCCTTCGCCGACGGCCCGAAAGATATCCAGATCGATTGCGGCTTTTAGAGCAGCCGTGCGTTGATGGGCCTGTAGCATCTCGAAGATCACGGCCGGGGTCAGGGGAGCTTCTGCGTGGTTAGCAGGTTGCATAGCAAACCTCCTTGGAACATTTCGTTTGTGAAGTTACCTGTTTGGGGAAGTTACTCGTCCGGGGAAGTGGTTTGGCAAAACATGCCAAGTGAAAGCAGCGTATCACATGGCCGGGAATATCTGGCAACCCTGGAGGACCGAGTGTATTTGATAAGTGGAACCGTCTAGATGGCCAAAATCGTGACCACAGCCACCGCCGCACCAATGAGAAGACTCATGCGGTCAGTCAAGGCGAAAACGACGGGATCTTCGTGGAGTTCGCCACGGGAGGCCAGCAACCACACGCGGCAGAGCCACAGGATCATGAGAGGCATGATCAGCCAGAGGAGTGACGGATTACGGTAGAGCTTGATTACGTCTGGGCCGCTGATATAGATGGCGAAGATGACAACCGCCGCGAAGGCGCTCGATGTGCCGAAGCTGCGCAATTGCGGGATATCGACCAGCATGTAGCCGCGACCGTTTTTTGGCGGTGAATCGGTAGCGCTCAGGTTCTCGAGTTCGGCGAATCGCTTGGCGACGGCCAGAGAGAAGAACAGGAACACTGAGAAGCCGCCGAGCCAATGAGAGATGTGCGTGCCTGTGGCGGCACTGCCCGCGAGGAGCCGGAGCGTATAAAGCCCGGAGAGGGTAAGTACATCCACGACTGGAATCTTCTTAAGATACGTGGAATACGCCAGGGTCATGGCCAGGTAGAGAAGGAGCCAACCGTAGAAGGCCACAGGAAGCAAACGGGCGCCAAGAAGCGCCAGCACCAGAAGGCCCGAAGCTATACCTGCGCCTGTAAAGGCTGACAAATCTCCTGCGGCAAATGGCCGCGACCGCTTTTGCGGATGATGCCGGTCAGTCTCGATATCGAGCAGGTCGTTGACGATGTACGTTGCCGAAGCAGTGAGTGAAAAGCAGCAGAAAGCCAGAAGCGCGAAGACGAGCCCGTCAATCTTCAAACTGTGTGCCAGAAGCAATGGCAACAGGACGAGCAGATTCTTGGCCCACTGATGAGGGCGCAATGCCCGAAAGATGGACTTGACAGTACTGGGGCGTTCCTCAAATTCGCGCAGGGGCCGGATGCCACGTGCGCGCAGCTTAATGCGCAACACCAGGCTGGGATTGGCAACCATGGCCTCGGTGGCGTGGGCGAGAAGCGGCAGATCCGGGGAGCCGTTACCGATGTAATCGAATGCGCCCTGGCCGAGGCGGCTGCGCAGGCCGTTGAGTTTTTTGTTTCCCGTGAGGTTGGTGGCGCCGTCCGACCCCAGTACACCGCTGAAGATACCCAGATGGGTAGCAACGCGGTGGGCAAGCACGACATCAGCTCCGGTAGCCAGGTAGATGGCCCGGCCTTCTTTGTGCTGCTGCTGAAGAAACAGGAGTAGCTTGCGGTTGTACGGGAGCTGCGCAATATCCAGTGAGACCGATTTGGTAACGAAGGCCTTGAAAGCTGCCTTGCCGCTAAGCAGATGCGCAGGCAGCATCAGCATCAGTGCGGGATGTGTCCGCAACAATACGAGCAATGAGTCGACCAGCGTATCCGACTTGACCAGCGTGCCGTCCAGATCGACACAAAGGGGCCGCAGCGTTGTTGCGGCGATTTCCGGCTGGGAGACGATCTGCGGCAACGCTCACCTCGTCGTGGATCAACTGAACACACCTACGGCAACTCTGGTGGAGTTATGCCCAACTGAGCCCGTTCGGCATTACTACTGATTCCCATTATCCTCGGATTTGGGATTCTTCCATTGGCGAGAATTGTTCTGGTCTCGGGAATCAACCGCCGCACCTGTTGGACGCTAGTACTACAGTTGTAGATCGCGGATTCCGGAGGGAGCCGGGGGCTTCAGCCCCCGGAAAGAGCGCTAATTTCGAG
>PKXI01000270.1 GCA_003133425.1 Acidobacteriaceae bacterium | reverse complement strand
CAAATGTGAAGTTGTTAGGAATGTGGAGTTGGCGCGCCAAGGCCGCACAAATCGCGGGCGCCGATATTTCCAACTCCACATTTCTTAGGGCCTAAAGAGACTCCAGCCAGTCAAGGACCGTGGGGTCTTTGTTCCACGGTGTGCGCGACTGGCGGGGAACCGCTTTGACCAGCGCAATTGCTTTGCGTTTCATCTCTAGATCCACCTTCGCATACCGATTCGTCGTGTTTAGGTTGGCATGACCCAGGTAGTGGCTGATTGTCGACAGGTCGGTCCCCGACTTCAGAAGCGCTATGGCAGTACTGTGCCTCATACTGTGCGGGTGAATTCGCTTCTTGCGGAGATTCGGAACATCCGGGGAAGCACGGGCAACACACCGGGCGAGGATGTAGCGGATCCCGAACCGAGTCAGGGATCCGCCACGGTGATTGAGGAACACGCGAGCGTCTGACCGCAGATCCAGATCTTGCTCCTTCGAGAAAGAGCGCAAGACCGCAGCGGTTTGCGGCCATAGGGGACAGTAGCGTTCCTTCTTCCCTTTACCGAACAATCGCACTTGAAAGGGCCTGATCAGTTGGAGGTCGCTAGCCCGCAGATCGACGATCTCCTGCACACGGGCTCCCGTATTGAACATCGTGGCCAGGAGAGCGTAGTCGCGGGTTCCGTGCGAAGTTGTGCGGTCTATGGTTTTGAGAATAGCGTCGATCTCCTCCCATTCTAAGTAGTCGATAGCCCGTTCTGGCGCGCGCTTGAAGGGGATACCGAGAACCTGCTGGGCCAAGCACAGCTGCTCGGGATTCCGCGAAGCCACGAAACGAAACAGGGCATGAATCGCGGTGAGCCGAACGTTTCGGGTCGCCACACCGTTCTTCCGTTCCTGCTCGAGGTGGGAGAGAAACGCCAGGATCCCGGCTGGCTCCAGATCCTTCAAATCGAGTTCCTCTGTGGGCCGCTTGTGGCGCGCAGAGAGAAACCGAAGAAGCAGTACGACGCTGTCGCGGTAACCATGGATGGTGTGCGGGCTAGCTCCGCGAACGCGCGGCAGGTGATCGGAGAAGTAGTCACGCACGATGGCGCCCAGCAGAGTGGGATGTTGCTTCTTCATGCTTGTCCTCCTTTCCGGCTCGGTGCTGGCACAACCAGCTCGCCGTAGTGGCTGGCAAATCTTTTACTGGCAGCTGATCGGAGCCGCTCAATCCACTGCAAGTAATAGTGGGTGGACATCACGGAGACGTGCCCCATATAGGTGGCCAACAAAGGGAGTTTGGCCCCGACGTCGGTGCCCTCCTGGTACCAGCACAGCAGGGCATTGACGGCGAAGCTGTGACGAGCATCATGAATGCGTGGCAGTTTTCCCTTTGGGGTGAAGATGGAGCATTTCTTAAGGAGGGACTGGAAACAGAGTTGCAGGCCCGGGCCGCTATAAGCCCGTCCGCCCTTGGCGGCGTTCCCGATGAGGGCTGTATCTGCGGAGAGGGGCAGTCTCCTCAGGGTCCGAGCGCGCAGATAGCGATCGATCTCCGCGGCAATCTCGCGGTGGAGAGGAAGCAGGCGTGATTTATGGAACTTCGACTCTCGAATCAGCAGCGTCTTATCCCGAGAGTCGTAGTCGCCCATAGTCAGGCGCAGGAGTTCCCCACGCCTTATTCCGGTCGTGAACAACAGTACAATCGCCAGTCGAATCACCTCAGGACGAAGCGGTGAGGATGGCCCTCGCCTCAACCCCGAGCTGGCTCGCAACAATTTGGCTACGGCCTGTTCGGAGAAGATGTAGGGTTGAAGCCTTTGATGAGGCTTCGGAAACAGGACGGGATCAGGAACGAAGCACTGGGGCTCGGTCCGGAGGCGATAGAGGCAGAAGTTGTAAACCTCCCTCATTCGGCCACGGCGAACACCGGAAGCGAGATGCTCTTGGGTCTGGCACCAGGCCTGAAACGCCTCGGCATTCAGGTCAGGGTACCTAATAGTTTGGTCCTGAAGGAATCGATCGAGCAACTGCAAAGTGCGAGTCGCGTCGTCGAAACCGCGACCCAAGGCCCGCTTCAGATCCACGTACCGCTTCAAGGCGGGCGCAAGCCGAGACGAAAACACAGCGACTGTCTTAGTCATCGCTGGCCCTGCTTTCCATCGTGCTTTCTCCCTGGGACCGGAAGAGAAACTCCCCGCAAGTCCTCGGTGGCCAGTCGTAGATAGGTCGACGTGCTCACTGCAGAACGATGCCCGAGGACACCACCGATGGTCTTGAGGGATGTTCCGCTCTTCAGGAGATGAACCGCCAGCGAGTGGCGCAGACAATGTGCACCCTGGAAGGGAATCCTGACGCCGCTGTTGCGAACCGAGCGTAAAAAAACTCCCCTGATCACCGTACGTTTCAACACTCCGATGGGAGCCCGCATTCTCAGAAAGATCCGGCGATACGGCGCTGGAGGTGGCGTTCGCTTCAGATGCTTCACCAGCGCCGTGGAAACCTCGTTGGTCAGCGGCAGTTCCAAAGCTGAAGAAGTCTTGCTCTGGCGGATTCGCAGGCTGCCCTGTCTCCAGCGAATATCATCGAGTGTGATTGCCACCACCTCGCTGACACGCAATCCGTATGTAGCAATCAGCAAGAACATCGCGTAGTCGCGTAGTCCCATCGCCGAGGTTCTGTCGATGGATCGCAGAAGGGTGCGGACCGTCTCCCAGGGAAGAGCGCGTGGCAGCTTTTCGAATTGGTAAAGACGCGGCGTATCAATCTGGCTGGCCAGTCCAGAGGGAACCCTGTCTTCAATGGCTTCGAATCGAAGGAAACTTCTCAGTGCGCTGATGTCGTGTTGCAGACTTGACCGGCTCAGGCGTTTGCCGGCTTGGATGATGTAGGATTCGATGTGCGCGACCCGGATCTTCTTCAGCGCGATCTCCGCTCCCTCTAGGTGCTGCAAGAAGCACTGCACTGTATAGCGATGATTCGCAACGGTAGATGCAGCAAAGCCGCGTACTTCGCGCAGGTAGTTCGCATACTCGTTGGCGAGTTCTGAAGCGGCGGAAGCTCCTGTTGCTGGTTGATCATCAGCGATCAAGCCGTTCGCGGCCAGATATCGTTCCAATGTCCGCACTGCTCTTGCCGAGGAATTACGGTTCTTGCGGAGAGCCCGCCAACAATTGCGGAGAACCGGTTGGGCCAGGTTGGCAAGTTCCTTAACTTGACGGCGTCTAAGCTCAGCATCCACATGCGGCAGCATGCGGATCGAGTTTTGGCGCGAGACTCGCGTGTAGCCATTGGCGGCAAGCCAATCGTCAAAGCCATCGGCGACACATCCCAACAATGGCAGAGAGAGAAACCTGCAATAGGCTCTGGGAAATAGAGAACGTAGCATCTGTAACCTCGAAAAAGTGGAATAGGCCACGCGATGGTGGCCATCCCAATGCTACGTAGAAATGTGGAGTTGGAAATATCGGCGCCCGCGATTTGTGCGGCCTTGGCGCGCCAACTCCACATTCCTAACAACTTCACATTTGTACAACCCAATAAAGCTATAGGCCTCGAGTCTCACATAGGATCATGGTTGGCACGTTGTCTGGAGCCAACACTTCTGCTTGCGAAGCTTCACGAGCCGACGGCGTCGAACCACCATCGGAAACATGAAACCGACGAGATATAACCGCAACCGGCCGGGTCACGCTCAGTCTGGGACATCGGGCTGGATGCACGCCAAACAGCTTCCCCTTACGGGGAGCAGGGGGGAGTTTTTTCGCTTGACATCCTCTCTCATAGGAAAACTCACGGAAATGCGCTGGAGCCGCGGCTGGCCCCCGGGCGAGAGAAAGCATCCTCGTTGGACTTCTCGTCGGCGACATCGAAAGTGCTGCCATCCAGACTCACCAGGCGCCAACTCCGATACCATGCCCCCCGCGTGCTACGCACATACAACTCGATGCTGATCGGAATGCCCTCCCAGGGCAGATCGCCAAGCCGCGACTGTACCAGCTATGCGTGCGCCGCGAAATCCGCTGGCACGCTGGGCAACAGCTTCCCTTCGCTACGGGACGCAGCACCATCACGAGCCGGTCCCGCCCGTAGACCTGCAACCGATCCAGAACGACTTCGCCGGCATCCGGCAACAACGTCCGCGGTTCCATAGCCAACTGCGCGAAGCCGCCAGAGCTTGACTTCCTTGTACCGCCCCTTACCCCTTCGGCAAAGTGCCAGCCATGGTTCACCAAAAGTGCGGAAGAACCCATGGATGGCCGGTTTTGAAGTGATAACGTATGGCCGCTTTTGAGTGATCGCCAAGGATAACCGCAACCGGGAAAGCTTATTTGAAAGTACTGGCCCGCGTTCGCACCGGTTCTTGCAGAGCGCAATGACCCTCTGCATCGCATTTGCATTTCGTTGGATTTCAAATTGAGCAGCGGGAAACCATTCATGGGCAATCTCTGACGATTGGCGGCCGAAACTTGAGATTTCAGCCAATGCACCACGAGACTCCCCGCCTCCCTCAATCCGACCATGACTCCGATTGCCATGCCATCTCACAAAGCCAAGCGAGCCAAGAGTCCCCCATCAGCGCCAATCCAAGTTCCGGTGATATAGGCGGCGTCCGGCGAAGCTAAGAAATAAGCGACGCCTGCAATATGTTCCGGGCGCCCAATAAAACCAAGAGGAATTCTTTTGCTCATTGATGCAATAATTGCGTCTGGGTCACTCTCTTTGGCAAGAAAAGCTTCCATCATACCTGAATGAATCGCCCCCGGACATATCGCATTCACGCGAACTCCAAAGGGTGCAAAGTCAATGGCCATCCCGCGAGTTAGGGCGAGAAGGCCAGCCTTCGTTGCTGCGTATACAGATCCATGGCGTTCACAGGCCAAACCCTGAACTGATGAAATGTTGACGATGCAACCTTTGGTCTTCTGTAAAAAAGGGAATGCGTACTTAGAACAGAAAAAGGCCCCACGGAGATTGGTCTCCATCATCTCGTTCCAATCCTGAAGCGTAAGCTCATCTGCGCGGCGATAGGTCTCGACCCCTGCATCGTTGCAGAGAACGTCGAGCTTTCCCCATTCGCATACGGCCCGATCAATAGCTTTTTGCACGGCACTCTCATCGCGAACATCGGTATGCACAAATATTGCGTTGCCACCATCCTCACGAATGGCAGCTTCCAACAACGTACCGCGCTCGATGTTCACATCCGCGAGCAGGATACTATCTCCACGGGACGCGAAATGCAGCGCAATACCGCGCCCAATTCCATATGCGGCTCCCGTCACCAAGACTACTCGTCCATCTGACATACCAACATCTCCTTTGTCTATCTCAGTCATGAAGTAGAAATGAAACACCTTTCAATTGCATTCGTAGTAGAAGATCAGAGAGCATCTTTGGCGTGGTCCGTAGGTGCTTCCTGAGAAAGCAGAATCGCCGCCACAACGGCGAGAACTACGCCAGTGATCTGCATGCGCGTGAGTCCCTCATGCAGAAACATCACTGCGATGCAGATCGTGACCAACGGATATAGGCATGTCAAAGGAATGACAATAGATGCCTTCCCTCCGCTTTCGAGAGCAGCAAAGCTAGCCATGACCCCTAGAGCGTTCAGGATTCCCGCGAATGCGGCAATGCAGAAAAGACCGACACTAAGATGCCAGCTCAATCGTACGAACACCAGGACAACTACGCTCAACGCAAACATCGCGTAGCAGAACCACAGCAGTGCAAGCTCCGTTGAGATTTCATTCGTCGACAGCTTTTGAACAATGCCTGACAAGCCCCAAGTCAGCAGAGCGATCAAAGCAAATACCAGCCATAATGGAAAGTGCATGTTCAGGTGGCCCCCTAGCACCGACTTTGCTCAACGGTTAAGTGCTCAACAGGTAAATTGCGACGAACCCAAAGATCAACCCGAGCTTCTGCATACTGCTGATGCGCTCCTTCAACAGCACAAACGCCAGAATTACCGTGACGATGGAATAAACCGAACTCAAGGGAACGGAGACCGAAGCCTTGCCGCCGATACTGAGCGATTGATATAGCGCAATATTGCCTGCACCGCCCAGTATTCCGGTAGCAAAAGCATAAAACTTCCCGCGCGTCCGGCGCTTTTCGCCGCTTCCGACGGAGAGGCGCGGGGAACGAAGCAAAACTACAACGATCGGGATCAGACCCGCGGAAAATGCCACCTGATACATGAACGGGCTCATGTCGTCCGAGACAATTTTCGATAGTGCCCCCCACACGCCGTACAGCAGGACAGTCAGCAGCGAGAATGCCAACCAGGGTGGAAGCATCATCCAGCGGTATCGAGGCTGCTTTGGCGCTGAATAGCCAATTTGCGGGTCGGGGGTCGGTCGTCCTTCTCGGATTGTCATCGAGCGGATCCGCCTCCTTCGGCTTGTGGCGGCGACCAGCAAGCCGATTCTGCGGGCGCGTCCGGCCTGGCTTTTGCGCCCCCAGATGTCACACATAGGTGGATTGATTGACTTAGCATCTCAGTTTCACCTGGCCTGTGCGTTTCAATGGCAAGTTGCGTGCGTTCGGTCCAACAATCTGTCCCGAATCCCAACCAAATACGAGCTTGCGCCTGCCCATGAGGGGTCAAGATTTGTTCTGAAGCTGGGCCGGATACCTGCGGTGGCTCCGCTTGTTTGG
>PKXI01000179.1:4437-30144 GCA_003133425.1 Acidobacteriaceae bacterium | reverse complement strand
CTTGGCACTCTCCAGTTAACTTCATGCGAGCAGCCTGAAGAGTTGGGCGATCATGAGGCAAGCGAAGGCGAGGAAGTGGAAGGCCCCGAGGGTAGTGGCGAGTCTTTCGTAGTCGCGAGCCAGGCGGCGGAAGCGGGCAGCCCAAGCGAAGCTTCTCTCCACTACCCATCTTCGCGGTAACAGTACGAAGCCACGTTTGGCTTCGGTATGCTTGACTACTTCCAGTTGGATACCATGCTCGGCTGCCGCTTCTTCAGCCGCCTCTCCCGTGTAGCCCTGATCCACATAGGCCAGCTCGACGTTCTCTTCTGTGATCTGCTGCACTTGCCGGGCCAGTTCGCCGACCTGTGCGCGATCCTGCTCGTTGGCCGGCGTGACATGCAAGGCCAGCAAATGGCCCAGCGTGTCCACTGCCGCGTGGACCTTGGATCCTTTGCGCCGCTTGGCTCCATCGTAACCCGCTCGCGCCCCGGACTCGGGCGTGGATTGCAGCGTGCGGCTGTCCAGAATCATCGCCGTCGGTTGCGCCTTGCGTCCTGAGAATTCGCGTAACAACATGCGCAAGTCCTCGACCATCGTCTCGAAACATCGGGCGCGAATCCAGCGCTGGGTCTGTTGATAGACCACCGGCCACGGAGGAAGATCGTTGGGCATGTAGCGCCACTGGCCGCCGGTGCGCACAATATAGCGCAGGCCGTTGAACACCGCCCGCAAGTTGTGGTCCCGCTGTTGGGCGTCCTCTTTGCACAGCGCCAGATAGGGCGCTACAAAGGCCCACTCCTCGTCGCTCACATCGCTCGGATAGGAAACTCAGAAGTATTCATGCCGCTCTCCATACGAGAAAGCGCACTCTCGCTTGCCGAACAATAGTGAGGCTGGTTCCGCTCTCTTCGGCCAAACGTTTATCCGTCCAGTCAGGATTGGACTGTGCAAGGTGAGCGATTCCTTGGTGCATATCCCGGCATCCGGCACAGTCGAACTTAGCAGGAATCACAGATAGCTTGGATACTTCCACCGGGAAGACAGTGACCTTCTCATACTTGGCTACTGCCTTCGATACGTCACCGCCGTTCTTAACAGCGGCAACAACGGCATCCGCTGCCAGCGACTTTTTGTATAAGACCGCTTGCTGGCGTGTATCGAGTGGTGTGATGGGCTTCGACTTGGGCTCAGACTTGGGACCGGGATTCCTCAGCTTTGTAATGTGGTCTTGGATGGTTCGGACTGAAACGTCCAGCTTCGATGCGAATCCACGAGCGTATTCAGTCCACGAGGGCAAACCAGCCTCTTTGAGTACCGTCTTCCGTGCCTTGCCGCGTTGGCTGAGGAGAGCTTGCATACCTGCCAAATGCGGAATGATTTGGTCAATGGTGTGGATGACCTGTTCGGCAAGGCTCTCCAGAGCCGAGTTGAGACCCTCGTACGCGGCCTTCGTTGCATTCGGGTCGAGATTCTCGTACCCGGATTCAACTCGCGCAGAATCTGCGCGAGTATCGGATGGTGCGTCGGCGTTCTCCTGTGTGTATTTCATGTGGTGCTCCTTTCTGGTTTTGAGGCACACTTCACGCGACGTGCATTTTTGTGCTCGTTGAGGGTTGTGCGCCCCGGTTTCAGAGTTGTGTTGGTTGGCGAGTGTTATGCGGCCTGAGACTATTCAGCTAGAGCGGCAATGCCCCATCCGCTCAATCTGCGAACTTTCGAACCGCTGCCTTTTCAGCCTGAGTGAGGTTGTCCCGGTTCTGCAAAAAGCGGCGGCCAACTTTGCGCCACTCACTGTCGGCAATCTGCGAAGCCGTCAGGTAGCCCTTCGCATGGAGAGACCAGATGACCCAGTTCATCGCGACGTAGCTAATAGCCGCCGATGCACCATTCGCCGTGGTGGTCAAGACAGAACCGTTTTTCGAATGCAGGGTCAGCGCGTCAGTGCTCAATCCGTAGAACACGACACGGGCGACGGACTCAAATTCAAAGCCGTACTGTTCGTTTGTCAGCGTGGGATGGAGTTGCTTCGTGATGAGAGCGGTTGCGATTGCGATAAAGGTTTCATCAACGAGGTTGCGGTCCGCAATTTCGATGAGGGCTGGGCTTAGTTTATTGCTTACCATGGTGTTGCTCCTTTCTGACGCAGTTCTCCTGTAGAGGCAAAGCCCCTTGGTTGTATTGCCATGTTGTTATTGGTTGACTAAGGTGAAGAGGCCGGGCCGCATAAACTTGCTTTGACCGGCTCCACCATGGAAGCTAATACCGGGATAATGACCGTCGCTTGTTGAGTCATTGCTTGAGTCACCATACTGTCTCCTCGGTAGCGCCTTGGGGCTTCCGATTTTAATACTCATAGTATACCGGCGAGGTAATCGAAAGGGCCACAAATCCGAAACCCTCAATAACGACGGACCTTCGTGTGCCTCGTGAAAACCGACTTCCACAGTTTTTCCTCAAGTTTTCCACAGGGCATAGAATTACAAGTCACAATAGAATGCCCTCTCACCACATTCCTCGGACTGTACTTCGTTCAAGCTACAGTACGCGGCAGCTACACTTCACAAGCCGTACCCGACGACTCATGATGACCCACATCTTCCGGCTGGCTACGGGAACACCGGAGCAGATAAGGGCTCTTCTTGCCTTGCAACACTATGTAGCCGGTGGCAGCGGCTGAGCGACCGCCGAGTTTGCGTCACGAAGCAGAAGCGGCGAAGACCATCTCCACCGCCGCCTGACGTTCTGCGCCACGGACCGCTTGGTCGTAATTCTGCAAGCGCCCATTGCTGGGGCAGTGGATTGTTACCGGCGTTATCGGGGCTACCGCACCTGCGCTGGAAGATGCATACCCTATGAACCAGCAATAAGGTGAAATCCGCCTTCAGGCAAGAGCAAACTTCACCTTCGCCATCTTCGCGTGCAGGTCTTTCCCCCGTAATGGTGCCAAGTAACGCATCGTGCTCTGGATGTCGCTGTGACCCATCAACTTCATGATGTCGGTTACCGGCACATTCTGCCGATGTAAAGTCGTGCAGTAGGTTGCACGCCAAGCGTGGGGATGGCCTTTCTCCATGTCTATCCCTGCAAGCCGGGTAAGGAGTTGGGTATCATCCCACAAGTGAGTCAGTGGTTGACAGCTCTTAGTGGTGAACACAAGCGGGGACTTCGACCGCATCTTCTGTCGCATCAGGAGAGCCCACGTTTCAGGATTCGCAACAGGGATGTTTCGGCAGTGGTGCATCTTCGGCATATAGTTCCATTCGGGGCGCGGTTGAATCTTGATGTGGGGCTCGTTGCCGCCGATTAGGTCAACCCAACGCATGGTTCGAATCTCTGCCTTACGCATTCCCGATTCCAGCAGCAGCACATACATCAGACGTTTGTGTCCGGGGCACACCTTCCAGAAGAGTGACAGGTCGTCGTCCTCCAGAATGACGGGGTCTTCCTCCGCGTACTTCGGTGCATCCTTTGTGGTCAGCAGTTCAGTCAGTTTGTGGAACTTCAAGAATTGCCGTAGATGCAAGAACTTGTTGAAACGTGTTCGGTCAGCGTTGCCACGCTTCTTTGTCCAAGCGTTGATGTAGTTGAGGCACATCGAACGGGTCACCGCTGCCAGTGTCTTCACCTTGCACGACTGCTGGAACTCACGGGCGACCATCCGCTTGACCAAGATGGTGTCGGGGTGGGCACCACCATCCACGAAGTCTTGAATCCAAGACTCAAGAGCGGAGTGTAGGCTACCGGATACTGTAATTGGTTGAAGTACAGCACCCCCATTAACCACAGTCTGTAGCTCACCACGTTTACGCAGGAGCAGCCGCTGAGCTTCGATGGGCTCATTCCCTATCGGCTCCCACTTACGTGAGTAGGACAAGACGTAGTAGCCGTCCTTGATAGTCTGTTCGCCATCGGGCGTCATGACGGCATGGGGCTTGATGCGATTGTTGGGGTAGAAGACAGCCTTGCAGTAGCGCCATCCATGGTCGGGTAGTTTGATGTACTTATATAGTTGGACTGTACGGTTAGCCATATATCGTTCTCCTGAACCTAATACTTGGTTTTTGGAGAAACCTCAGGCTGTTTTTTATGAAAGTGTTAGGAAGGATGCTAGGAAGCTTTCCTAAACTCTTGCAAATCCCCCTTAATCAACAATTTGCGTGTATATTGGTGCGAAAGGGGGGACTCGAACCCCCATGGGTTACCCCGCCAGATCCTAAGTCTGGTGCGTCTGCCAATTCCGCCACTTTCGCATGAACAACTTACGGGCGACCTCCAGATGCGGTGGCAGTTCTGGTGGCACTTTGCCTCCGACGAGACTCCGCCCCGTTGCCGCTCTTCACCAGGCGCTCTACGGCGTTCTGCTGGTGATCGGGGGCAAGATGGGCATATCTCATCGTCATCTGGATCGTCCTATGGCCCCTGAGTTGAGCGACGGTGCGCAGATCAACTCCAGCCATGACAAGTCTAGAGGCGAAGGTATGCCGATTGCAATGCCAGGTGTATTCCCTGCCTTGCGCGTTGTGCAGCGCGCGGTAGAGAGGAGTTTCCCGCTGTGACTCATAACCGCGACTGGGAGCACTCTACTGGGGAGACAATGAATGCGGCAATAGCCGGGCCCCAGAGTTGCATCTTGAGTTCTTTGCAGCATTCATCCAACTTTTTGCTTAGCTTCTGGTGATTCGCGTAGTAGGCTTCGGGCAAGCAGAAGTTTTTTCCCCTACATCTGAAGTTGAGGATTGCAGCATGAGTCCTGCCCGACTCCATCTCATTGGCCGCGCGGTTGCCGCTCTGATTGTCTTGACGGGAGGCTCGCTGGCCCCCTTATGCCTGACAGGCCAGACGACTCCGGTGAGGGCTCCGGGAGAGGCGACTTCAAACGCACAAATGCCCACTGATATGCAGACTCAGTTGCACAAACTTCAAGATGCTCTAAAGGCCGCGCCGACGGGCGATGAAAAGATAAAGGATGGGGAGCTCAACCGGATAGGTGACATATATTTTCGCACTTCGAATTTCGAGATAGCGCTGGAGTACTATAACCGGGCGCTAAAATCAGCCCACTCTGTCAAGGATGCTCGTGGGGAGGCGGCCGCATTGAGTGGTCTTGGGAACTGCTACCGCGATCAAGGCCAAAGCCAGAAGGCATTGGCCGTTTTTCAGCAGGCGCTTGATCTGGCCACTTCATCAGGGGACGAGCTGGAGCAAGCCACCGCACTAAACGGCGTTGGCTCAGTAGACAACAATATTGGCCAGAACAAGACGGCCGGGGAGTCTTACGATCGGGCCCTGGCCCTGGCGAGAAAGGCGGGGGACAGCGATCTTGAGGCCATGATTCTGTGCGGTTGGGGCCAGGTAAACGCGCTTTTGGGGAGCAATGAAAACGCGCGGGATGACTATGACAGCGCGCTGAAGGTCTTTCGCCAGATCGGTGACCGTTTCGGCGAGGCGACGGCGCTGAACGACGCAGGTATTTTGGAAGCAGGCCTTGGGGAGATGCAGAAAGCCTGGGAATCCTACGACCAGGCCCTGGTCATCCGGCGAGACATTGGTGATCGCTTTGGCGAAGCCTGGACGCTGACCAACATCGGCAATGCTGACAAGACGCACGGAAAAGTGCTGGAGGCACTGGATCAATACGACGGCGCTCTGCGCATTTTCCGCAAGGTGGGCGCTCGCCGCGGCGAGGCGGCGGCGCTGAATAACATCGGCGGCGTCTATAGCCAACGTGCGGAGTATCGAAAGGCGCTTGATTACTACGAGTGGGCCTGGCCGATTCTGAACCAAGCAGGCGACCGCGCCAGCGAAGCCGCAATGCTGAGTAACGTCGGACTTCTCTACTACACCCTTGGGAAGAATCGGAGGGCGCTGGACTATTATCAGCGGGCTCTGCCTATTCGGCGAGAGGTTGGTGACCGTAGCGGGGAAGCCACGACGCTGAACGACATTGGCGTTGTGTACTGGACTCTAGGGGAGAACCAGACGGCGCTCAAGTACCTTAATCGTGCGCTGGATATTCGGCGCGGCCTTTCCGATCATCCCGGCGAGGCGGCCACGCTGACCAACATCGGCAATGTCAACAACGCACTCGGACTCAAGCGGAAGGCGCTTGAGTTTTACGGCCAGGCTCTTTCATCTCAAGAGGCAAGTGGCGATTCCGATGGCGAGGCCGGGGTGTTAAACAATCTTGGGTATGTTCATCAGTCCATTGGAGAGGAGAAGGAAGCGCTGAGTTATTTCGAGCGAGCCCTGCCGATGGCCGTTTCCGCAAAGGACCCAATTGAGGAAGCTCGCATCTTTTGCAACATGATGCGCAATCAAAGGACCAGTGAGCCCGGACTGGCGATCTTTTACGGTAAGCACGCCATAGACATGTTGCAGCAGGCAAGGGTGGGTATGCATGGGCTCGATAAGGAGCTGCAAAGGAGTTTTCTCGCTTCGAAGGAAGGCTATTATCGCGATCTCGCAGCCCTGCTGATTGACCAGGACCGTCTGCCGGAAGCGTTGCAGGTTCTGAATCTCTTGAAGCAGCGGGAGTACTCGGATTATGTCCGAGGTGAGATTGTAGAAGGACTCGGCCTGATGGCGCGAACGCCCGCGGAGAGAGATGCGGAGGAGGAGTACCAGGAGCTCACTGCGGATATAGTTTCGGCGGGGGAGCAGTGGGCGTATTTGAGGAGGATCAAGCGCACATTGGAGCAGGACAAGGAGTTAGAGAAGTTATCGGACCGGGTCAATGAGGCACGCAAGAGACTGCACGATTACTTCGCCCGCCTTTATGAACCTTTCGGGAAGAACAGCGAAGCCAACAGGCGCCTGGACGATGTCAAGAGTGATGTGTCCGCGCTGGAACACCAGCTTGAGAAAATGCCCAACACCGTGGCCCTGTACACGATTGTCACTCCCGATGCTTACAGAGTGATCGTGATTACCGGCAATATGACGGTAGCAAGATCGTACAGAATATTGGATAAGAATCTTTACGGGAAGGTCGAGGCGTTACAGCGAGGGTTGCGCAACAAGGCAAGCGACCCGAGGCCGCCTGCACAAGAGCTATATAAGATATTGATTGCTCCGGTGAAAAAGGATCTGGACCAGGCAAAGGCGCAGACGCTGGTTTGGTCGTTGGACGACGTGTTGCGTTATGTCCCGGTGGCGGCACTCTACGATGGCAAGCAATACATGGTGGAGAAATACAGCATGGTCACGATTACTCATGCCAGTATCCCGCTCCGCTCTGAGGGCCCGAAGGTCAGTAGTCTGAGTGCAGCCGCTATGGGAATTTCGCGCAAGTATGAAGGAGGCTTGAATCCGTTGCCTTCGGTGGTGAAGGAATTGAACGCCATTGTAAAGGATCCAAAGGTACCGGGGGCGCATGGCGTTTTGCCTGGTTCCATCCTGCTGAACGATCAATTCACCGAGAAGGCGATGGAGAACGAACTCAGCCTCCGACACCCGGTGGTGCATATCGCCAGCCACTTCGTCTTCAAGCCCGGCGACGACAGCCAGTCCTTCCTGTTGCTAGCGGGCAAGGATAAAGGCGGAACCGCATACCACCTAACGGTGGAAGACTTCGGAAACAATCGAAATCTAGAGCTGAACGGTACAGACCTGTTGACGCTCTCTGCCTGCGAGACCGGGATGACCAGCAACGCCAGTAACGGACTCGAAGTGGACGGAATGGGAACAACGGCGCAGCGGAATGGGGCCAGGGCGGTGATCTCGACTTTGTGGGAAGTGGACGATACAAGCACGGGCGAGCTGATGGCTGACTTCTACCGTCGCTGGGCGAATGGAAAAGGTAAGGTAAGTAAGGTGGAGGCGCTGCGCATGGCGCAATTAGACCTTCTGCAGGGCAACGGGTCGCCCGTCTCCAATTCAAGCGGCCGGGGCCTGGGCATCGTCAACGACCAACACCGAGGCTCGGCAGGCTTTACTCATCCGTACTATTGGGCGCCGTTTGTGTTGATGGGCGACTGGAGGTGAGGTATCGCGGGAAGGCAGACCTGCTGGATTCCGCTTCTGTCTCGGAGTAAGTCGCTGGGCTTTGATTACTGAGTGAACCACAACTTTTTGCTTGGCTTTTGGTCTTTCGCGTAGTACGTTTTTTGAAACGGAGTTTCTTCCCCCTTCCTGAACTCTAGCGTTCGCCGCATGGATCCTTTCCGGTTTCATACTTGAGTATCTATCATTGCCACCCCGCCTCTCCTCGCAGGAGCCGTGACGGTTCCTTGTGGCCTGACCAGACTGACACGAGCGCCGATGCACGGCAGGACGCCTTCGGGTGCGCAAATGCCTGCGGATCAGAAGACTCAACCGAACGAGCTACAAGTTCCGGAAAAGAGAGATCAAATCACAGATGTGGGGCAGGCACCGGGACAGTACACTCCGGAATCGGGAGAACACGCCAAAGCAAGGAGGCAATTCATGAAGCGGTTCGAGGGCATATCTCCCCAATGGTTCATGCTCCTGCTCATTTTCGTGGCACCGATGGCAACCACGCAGATCACGAGCGCGAGGCTGTCCGGATACGTGTTCGACTCGTCCGGAAGGCGGCTGCAAGGGGTTGGCATTTCAGTGAAGAATATCGGAACGAACCTTACCCAGACAGTACGCAGCCTACGAAGCGGCGAGTACAGCTTCAGCGCATTGCCGCCAGGGCAGTACACGCTGATGACCTCGATTGCCGGCTTCCCTCAATACAACGTCAAGAGTGTCATTCTGACTGTAGGCCAGTCGGTGACAATGGATATCATGCTCAAGGCCGGCAACGCCCAAGACGGGGCAATCGGCAGCGGAGTGAAGCTGGCCGATTCGGCGACGGCGGAGATCAGTGACCTGGTCGACAAGAATGCGATCAAGGATCTTCCTCTCAATGGCCATGACCCATCCGGTCTTGTGTATCTTTCCGCCGGTGTGTCAGAAGAGACGATTTCACAAGCGGTATTTCCAATCACATTTCCGCAGTCTAACCAATCGTTCTCCACGGAGAGCGGCGCCTCAGCTGGTGGTGGACGCCAGGGTAGCACCTGGTATCTGCTGGACGGCGTGCCGAACATGGACACGACGACGCTGTTGGCCGCGCCATTTCCCAATGCCGACACAACCCAGGAGTTCCGCGTCATCACCGGGAATCTCGACGCCCGGTACGGATTTGCTCCTGGCGCTGTTGTCAATATCACGACCAAGAGCGGCTCAAATGACTTTCACGGGGGCATATTCGAATTCGTTCGAAACTATGATGCCGATGCGAAACTCTATTTCTTCTCGGGCGAGTCAGATAGCCTCAGGCGCAATCAATTCGGCGGATTCGCGGGTGGGCCAATCCTCAAGGACAAACTCTTCATCTTTGGGAATTATCAGGAGACGCGCAACAATTATTCGCCTCCGATAGCAATGAACACCCCGACTGCGGACATGTTACAAGGTGACTTCAGCGGCGTGAAGTACGCCGACGGCACGTCAATTCCTCTGCATGGCCCCTCGGGAACACAATATCCATTTCAAACGATCAATGGCAAGCCGAACCAGATGAGTCCTGCCCTCTTTAGTAAGGGTGCGGTGGCTTTGGACAAACTTATCCCCAATAGTGATCCAGTATCAGGACAGGTCTCGATCCCTCAACCCGCACAGCAGACAAACTACAACGAGGGTACTGGCCGCGTGGACTTTGTTCCAAATAATAGTCAGCGGATGTTCCTGCGTTTGTTTGCCGATGCACTCGACCAACCGGGAGCTTTCGTTGCGAACGATTTACTTTCTGGTGTCCTAGGCCAGCACGGGCTCTACATTAACGCTGCTTTCAATCACGTGTGGACCATCTCACCCGTGTTCTTGAATAGCATTACTGCGGCGTATATCAGTTATGACCTTGACTCTGGAACGTCGGTTCGCGATCAGAGCGGTAACCCAGTCTGTCTCTCGCAGTTTATCAATGTCAGTGATCCGCCTGGCCAGTGTTATATCAATCTCGGGGTCACCAGCAGCAATATCTACGATAATGGCGATGGATTCGGCGTCTTCTCCGGTCAGCCTTATAGAACGGACCGTCGCGACTGGACGCTGAACGACATTTTGACCAGGAGCATCGGGAAGCATACCGTCGCTGCTGGAGCGGATACCATGTATCGGCACTACTACGAGTTCAATAGTGGCGCGGTCAATCCTGCCGTTTCATTTGATGGGTCGTATACAGGTTACATTCAGTCGGACTTTCTCATGGGTTTTTCGACAGGCATCTCGCAACAAGGAACAGACGAGGCTGGCACCACCAGCGGCTGGATGCTGGGGATTTACCTTCAGGATCAATTCAGACTACTTCCGAGTTTCACCATAAGCGCGGGCCTGCGCTGGGATCCGAACCTTTCTCCGGCGATTGCCGGAAACCGCGGAGCGGCGTTTGTTCCCGGAGCGCAGAGCACACGGTTTCCGAACGCCCCCAAAGGCTTGCTCTTCGCGGGAGAGCAAGGAGTCCCGAGCGGTCTGATCAAGACCACCTATGGGTACTTTGAACCAAGGATTGGAATCGCCTGGGCCGCCACGCCGAAAATCTCGGTACGAGCGGGATACGGCATCTTCAGCACGCCTTTGGAGGACGCATTCTACAACCGTGTTTGGGATGCCAGTCCGTTCAGTCAAAGCTACAGCGTTCCATCTCCATCGGCCATTCCGGATCCATTCGACGATCCGTGGAGTCTCAATACTGCAACTGGCGGAAAGAACCCTTTCCCGCCCTTTCTCGCTGCCGGTTCAACGCCTGCGACCAACTCTGCATTCCCCACCCCGACCAACTTGCCCGCGGTCTTTGCATCAGGATTCAAGTTGGGAATGACAGAGAGTTGGAATTTATCGATCGAGCAACAGTTCTTGCAGAGCGTCGCAATTCATGTAGCTTATGTGGGCAGCGAGTCGTACCACCAAGCAATGGCGGTCGACAAGAATCCTGGACAATTCAATAATAAACGCCGCGTCGACCCCGATTTCGGAGTTATCCTTCAGGTGCAGGATGGAGGAACAGCCAACTACCACTCGCTGCAAGTCGGCTTCGAGAAGCAACTCTCACACCGTCTCCAAGCCCAGTCCAGTTTTACTTGGTCAAAGACCTTCGATTTGAGTTTCTCCGGCGACCCGAGCTTCGGGTTCGGCGTCAGCGATCCGACGAACCCCTCTCACGATCATGGGCTATCGGCCTTGAATTTCCCGTTTATCTGGGTATCAAACTTCATCTACGGTGCTCCCGAATTCAAAACCCAAAGAGCCATGGTCCGGAATGCCATTGGTGGATGGAAACTGAGCGGAATCTACACGGCATCATCAGGGCCATCCTTTACAGTAAACGGCGGTGGCGGGAACAACAATTCCGGCCTCGATCAGTTCCAGGACCGTGCCGATATTGTGCCCGGCGTCCCGTTAAATATCCGCAAGGGAGGAAGGTCAAATTGGCTCAACCAGTACATGAACCCGAAAGCGTTCCAAGAGAATGCATTCGGGACGCCCGGCAATGTTCCGAAGTACAACATTCAGCAGCCTCCGCTTCAGGATGTTGACCTGGCTCTATTGAAGGACTTCGCTTATCACGAGAACAGAAACATTGAATTCAGGTTCGAAGCGTTTAATGCACTCAATCATCCAAGCTTCGCCCAACCTGTCGCGGAATTTGGAGACCCGAACTTCGGCAAGATTAATAAAGCAGGACCGATTAACCCTCGCGTCCTACAGGCGGCACTTAAGCTCACCTTTTAGTCTCAGGACCGGGAAACTACTGCTCTCTTCGGCGCCGACGATTATCGTTCAGGTGGATCTGTGCAGAACCTGAGTCGTCAATTATCGCGCCAGATGTTCCCGGCTTCTCCTGTGTGTCAAAAGGTGTGGATTTTGGCACACAGATGGAAGCCCAGACTCTGGACGCAAACACTTAAGCACAACCCTCGGACAACAGACAGCATGCTTAATTCAGCTCGTACCCGTCTAGCCTTTTTGCAGATTGAATTCCCTCACAGCGGCGCCGCCGCCGGAGAGATTGGCGAGCCTCATCTCAGAGTACTTTCTCGAAAAGACCACACCTTCAGCTCCCGCTTTGAGAGCGGCCAATGTCGCGGCGTGGACGTCCTCAGGAGAGGTTTCCTTCTCCCCTTTGTTGGTTGGAATGTCTATGTCAATTCCCGGATAGATCTTGCATTGACCCTTAACGCCTTCAAGCGAGCGCTTGGTTTCACGCAGAACATAATCCGCCGATAATCCGCTCGTGGAGATGCTTGCTAGCGACAGGTCGCCGTAGTTGAGGAACTCATTGTGAAGACTGAAGACCTGTTCCTTCGAAGCGTCCTGAAAAATCGTTTTCTGCACGTGGTCGATAAAAGTGGCATAGCGCGGACCGGCGCAATTGTTGTAAAGAACCGGTTTGATGAAATCCGCATAGTGCGAATAGCGTTCAAAATCCTGTTCGGCACGGAAAAAGGGGCTGAAAGAATTTGTATGCCATATATGAAAACCCACCTGCAGTTCGGGCCGGACCGACTTCGCCGTATCGTAGATACCCTTATATGTCGAGTTCTTGCCGTCATTCCAGAGTTTTTCCCACGCAAGGATCTCCGGATAATCCACCATGATCCGCCAGAACTGAACAAAATAACCATCGGTAGGACGATGGCCAGCCTGAGACTGTGCGATGAATTGCCCGAGCCTCTTGTAACCCGCGATTGCGCGATCGACATCGATTCCGCGGTCTTTTGCGGCTTGGCGATGAAACTGACAGAAGCAGGTAGCGGGACTGGGCCAAGTGTTGGCGCCAATCAGGTTGTTGAGCGGACCCTGCTGTTCTGCCCCCCACATAACTCCGTCGATGTCGTACGAGGTGCAATGATCGCGTGTCAGGCCCAGCACGAAGTTTCTGTAGTTGGGGTTGTATGCGCAACAAGTGGCGCGCCTGTTCCCCTCATAATCTACTTCTTCCAACTCTTCGACGTGAGGAGTATCGGTGCGAAAGATATTGTAATTCCATGCGTATACCTTGATTCCGCGCTTCTTCGTTTCGGGCAACACCGCTTCGAGTATGTCAAGATTGCCATGGTCCGGAGCTTTTGTATCCTTGAAGACAGTGTCGGTATAGAACTGCGCATGCGGCGTGGCAAAGTTGCCGCCGTGGAATTTGTCGTATTCCTGTTTCCCATGGTCTGGAAGCGGCCTGCTTTTGACTTGCCGTCCGCCGGTACCCCCGTCATAAGTAAAGGTGGACAGAAACAGAGCGTTCACCTGGCCCTGCTCCTGAAGAATATCCAATACCTTGTTCACGCCCTCATCCACGAACGATATGGCGCTGATTTGAATTCCAATCATCTTTTGGGATGGCGCCCGTGCGCTCGCAAGTGGGGCAGAGATTGCCGCGCTCGCCCAATTCGGAGCGGCAACTGCAGCTGCGACACCGATTCCTGCTTGTATGAAATCCCTGCGTGTGGCAATTTCGTTCTTTTCGGTCATTGATCTTTTTCCCTTTTTCGGTTCAGTGCGAAGCAAATAGTTAATGGGGCTCATCGGGGTGGCGCCTCATGGTTCACTCGGCGTGCCCACTTCAGGTAAGCCGAGCTGGAACCTTGATTTTCGCAGCTTCCAGCCCGGACCGAATTGCGCGCAGCATTGGAAACTCTGAGCCGTCATAGTGACCCAGTGTGATGCCAACCATGCCACACTCCGCCGCTATCTTTACCCCTTCCTCAATCAACTCGGGCGTTGCTTTTGGACGGACGGCGACCGCAGAGAGAACAGGAAAATCGGGGCCAAGAGCCTGCCGCTCCGACGTTAACCATTCCCGCTTTTGCGGCATCAGCGCAGGATTGCCCTTTTGTTCCGTATAGTCACATACGCGAACTGAATCCAGATGAGGCGCAAGTTTTGCCAGTCCTAATCCCCATTTCGTTGCGTTAGCGAAGCAGTCGTTGAAGCGAAGGTCGGCATGCGGGCGAATGGCATGGATTCTGTCGTGCATGATCTTGTAATAACGAGCCATTGAGTCCTCGCGAAACGATTGCCATTGGCTCAACTCGGCCGAGGCTTGAGGATTCGCAAGCAATACCGCCTTGATCCTCGCGGGATCGATGCCATGTCCGGCGGCCGCCTTGACACAGGAATCGCAGAAGCAACCACCGGTTTCAGCTCCGCCCGGCATGAAAGGAAGTGTACAGGTCTGAAGATAGTCGACATCGTAGTTCGCTGTTAGATCGGAGAAAAGTGCCAGAACATATTGCTGGACATCCGGATTGTTGGGGCAAAGCGGATATGCGCGTCCATAGATTTTTCGCGGCACGCCATGAATGTCGCGTTGCACACAGTCGCTGAACTCGCTCTGTTCCCTGTCGAGGTCGACCAGCGTGTGAGAGAGCTCGACGCCGGTTCGAAGGCCGCGCTTACGAGCTGCCTTGGTCAACACCGGCAACCAATCTGTTTGGTTGAGCCAGTCAAAATCAGAGAGCCTGGGCTTGATGCGGCCATAGCGCTTCATATCAGGATGCCAGTATGCACGTGAGTCTTCTGCCTGCCAGGTTTTGCGAACAGGATTGTGAGGGAAGGCGGGACTGGTCAGTGGCCGGATTTCGTAATGCATGATCCCGAGGAGGTAGACGGAATTCACTGCAGACATTTGTTGGAGATTGTCGAGAATGTGTTCGATGCCTTCATCGTGCAGATCCCAGGGATATAAGCTGGCAGAGACTTCAAATTGACGGCGCTTTGCGGGTGTTGCATCGAGCTTTCCAGGGAGAGCCAGAGACAATGCCCCAGCACCGGCCATCGCAAGAAACTGGCGACGGGAAGAGGCTAAGCAGCCATGGTTGTTATTCACTTTGCTCCTTCTTTATTTGCCTCAAACCTGCTCACTGCGCTATCACGCGCAGGTTCAGTGATTTGTCGGGCGACATCTTTTGTTCCAGCTGGTCGATATCCTCGAGTACTGATTTCTTCGCGCTTTGGCATATCTTGGCAAAGCGCAGTCCATCGGCTCGAACAAACAGGCAGCGGAACTGCGTGTAACAGCCCCGCAACCTGCGGGCGTTAGAAGTATAACTTCAGGGCAGCCTCCAAAATGCGGTTGGCGTTGAGGGTGCTGGTAATCTTGCCAGCCGACGAAGTGCCAATGGACGTATTAGGCGCACTGAATGTTGGATGATTCGCGGTGTTGAAAGCTTCCAGACGGAACTCTAAATATCGTGACTCGGTAAAGTTGAAATTCCTCTTGAGAGTGCTGTCGATATTTATGATTCCGTCGGCGCTGAGAATATTGCGACCGGAATTGCCGTAACTGTACTTTGCCGGCAGAGTAAAGTCAGCCACATTAAACCACGCCGCTGGGGTGCGATTGGCGAGTTTCCCGCTGCCGATGCGATTTGGAACCTCGTTGCCCACGCCGGTATTGGCGAGATCGCTTGAGGTATACGGTGTAAAGGGCAATCCGGAACGCAAGGTAGCAATGGCTGCAATATCCCATCCTCCGAAAATCATGCCCAGGGGATTTCTCGCGGTGTTCAGAAGCATCCTGCCCTTGCCGAAGGGCAACTGATAGAGACCGCTTGCTGTAATCACCTGGCGCAAGTCGAAATCGCACACTCCCCTCGGGTTTGTGTAGGAAGGATCGACGTTAAGAAAGGCGTTGTCCATGCACTTGCTTTAGTTGTAGGAAACAAGCGCCTGCACGCCATTGGAGAAGCGCTTCTCCAACTTTGCCTGCAACGCATGGTAGTTCCCTGCTCCATTCGTGTTTGTGACGTTGATCTGCCCCCACTGTGCGAAGGGTCGCCGCGTCTGGATGGTCCCCGCCCCAGGCGCAGGCAGGTTGGCCAGCAATCCATTCAACTGCAGCGCGGTTGTGTGATTCCCAAGGTAGGTCACTTCGAGTGACAAATTCCTTGCCAGAATTGCCTGGATCCCGAGGGTCCATTCCTGCATATAGGTGTGCTGCAGCGTCGGTGGCGCTGTATACAAGCTAGGTGTGACACAGGTATTGAGCACTAGCGTCGTTCCAGGACAAGTACTTCCGTTATTGGCCGCTACGATCGATTGCCCCAGGAACGGGTTCGCCCAAGTGAAATTCGGAGTTGTGCCCGTGAGCCCATTGTTGGTCGTTTGAGTAATCAGGAACGGCGGGGCCTTGGTCCAGTTGATCATCATGTTGGCATCCATGAACATCGGGAATAGACCGTAGGCACTGTGAATCACAAGGCGGTCGCCGTTGAAAGGACGGTAGGCGAACCCAACGCGCGGCGCCAGTTGTCCCATGCCCGTCTTGCGAATCGACTGCGGAAGTCCGAGCTTGTCCGTCCCCTCGATGCGATCCGAATAAAGCGGGTACGCTACCGGCACCACCGGCTCTGCCGCTGGAACGAGTAAGTTCCCGTTTTGCATCGGCTCAATGAGCTTTCCGGTCGTGGAGGTCAGGCTTTTTCCCGTAAAATCATACGCCGCCATCTGTCCGTTCATAGCGTTGAAGAAGGGGTTGTATTCCCAGCGCACGCCCAGGTTAAGCATCAACTTCGGGAAGATCCGGTAATTGTCCTGGGCAAACAGCGCCCATAAATTCGCATATTGTCCATAGGCCTGCAATGGATACGAGCGAAGGGCGGATGCTGGTAGCCCTAACAGATAGTCTCCGAAGGCGTCGCCCGTGAACATCGTGGTAAAGCCGAACGTTCCCTCCTGAGACTGGCCGATAATGAAGTCGTCTTTTTGGTGAGTTAGCTGCGTTCCAATTTGCAGGTCGTTTTTGCCTGCGTTATAGCTGACCGTGTCAGCATACTGCCAGGTGCGAATGTAGATAGTTTTGGGCAGGTTGTTGAGACCTGAGCCGTTGAAGGCCGAATACCCTGAGAGCGTGATGTAAGGAAAGCTTGGCGTGATCTGCGACTGGCTATATCCCTGAATCCCCGCGTTGTTTAGGTAATTCGTGCCCCCATTAATGGAATTGAAGAACAGAAAATCGCGGTAGTAGCCGGCGCGCGCTTCATTGAGCCAATGCGTGCTGAGGACATGTGATTCGTTTAACGCCAGGTCTTGGGCTCGGGCTCGCAGATCCTGGTTCTTCAGACCCGGGAATTGATTCGGATCCGATTCTTCGTTGTCCAGGATGGAGTAGCGGCCCATTAGGTGGTCAAGCCCGGTCAACGCAGCATCAACGCGTATGTCTCCTTTATAGGTGTGCAGCAGTTGCCCCGCGGTAAATACACCCTGGCTCTGTGTCGGCATGAATGTCAGAAAGTAAAGTGCTTGAGCGGAGATGCGGTTCTGGGGGATCACATTTCCAGGGAATTGCAGCCCGGTCGTCGGATCTTTCAACGTCAATTTTGTATTTGCGCTAAAGTCGCCCGTGCGCATTGCGTTGGTGGGTAGAGTGTCGTTGAAGATGTTCGCCGCCGATTGAATCGTCTCCTCGTAGTCGCCAAAGAAGAAGACTTTGTCCCGCATGATTGGGCCGCCCAAACCTCCGCCAAGCTGATTGCGCTTGAGACCGTCTTTCGTGGTTGTCGCGAAGTAGTTATGCGCATTAAAGTAGTCGTTGCGAAGGAACTCGAATGCGACGCCGTGAAACGCGTTCGTTCCGCTCTTAGTTGTCGCCACCACCACACTAGGCTCATGCCCATACTCGGCGGACATGTTGGCCGTTTCCACCTTGAACTCCTCCAGGGCGTCGACGTTCGGTTGCAGGTTCGTTCCACCCGCTTCCACGTCGGTGATGTCCGAACCATCCAACCGCCAGCCGGTAAAGGTGGAATTGGCTCCGTTGATCGACACATCGACCGAGGAAGAGCGAATGCCGGCTCCGCCTCTGGAAATCTGCTGGCCGCCTGGCGTATAGGTCGCTCCGGGGACCAGGGACGTGAGCTGCCAGAACTGCCGGCCGTTCAGAGCCAGACTCTCGATCGACCGGTTTTCAATCACCTGGCCTACCGCCGAACTCTCCGTATCCGCAAGTGGCAGCGTAGTCGTTACCGTCACCTCATCTGTGACCGCGCCGATCTGCAGGGTCAGGTTCAGCTCTGCTTTTTGATTCACTTGAAGGGTGATTGAAGGAATCAACATGCTTTTGAAACCCGGCGCGGAGGCGCTAACTGAATAGGCGCCGATGTCCAAATTCGGGATGGAGTAGCTGCCGCTCGCGTCTGTGCTTACCCGCCGCGCCTGATGTGTGCTGATTTGGGTGATGCTGACGGAGGCATTGGCAATGCTCTCACCTTGAGGATCGGAAACGATTCCAGAAAGGGTCGCGCTCGTAGATTGACCCAGCGCCGTGAGCGTCCACAATGCAAATAAAGCCGTAAGAATGAATAGACGATTGAATGTCGATTTCATAGGTTCTCCAATGCCGCGCTTCCCGGATCGGCGATTGCCTCCGCATTGCACAGCCGTTGACCGCGTCCTGGCATGGCTCAGATTCCAAAATCTTGTTTCTCGGTTCCAAGCCGAAATCTTTTGTCGAAACCATCTCTGAGGACTCAGGGCATGCACTTCATTCATGCGTTCCCTAAGAACTCCGTTCTCTGCCACGCTCCAAAACTTCTGGAACGAGATTTTGCTCATTCGTGTCTAGGGTCCGTTGCAACGGGTGCCGATTCTCATACTCCTTCTTCATATCTAGGGAAAACGCTTTCTTTTGCCTGCTTTTCCAACCAACCCGATTACATTCACCTATTCGTGTCTAAGTGAATAGTTGATTTCGTCTGCTTGTCGAATGTGTCTGACTCAGCGACAGTGATGATAGTCATATGGTTCTACCATTGTCAATACGGACTTACGCTCTTCTAAGGGGCAGGAAAGAACAGGACTTTCCTGGCGATCACCTGGTGGCTATGGAAGACGTCCAGAGTCTGGGCTTCCATCTGTGTGCCACAACCCACACCTTTTGACACGGTCGGATCGGGCAGATCCGGCCGTTGATTTGATTGGATTTATTGGGTGAGTTTTCAGACCCCTTTTGTCACAGGTCGTAATGGCCAGGTTCAGGCCGATCTTTCGAGCGCTTCCAGTGCTTGTACTTGGGGTGGAAGCTTTCGAAGCACTCGTTGCACGGTAGCCGTCGAGATGCGATGGCCTTTGGCGATCTCTCGGATGCTCTGGCCCTGACAGCGGTCGCGTCGCATGCCGGCGCGCACCCTCTCGATGATCAGGTTGCGTTCCAGTTCGGCGACGGCGCCAATGATCACGACGATGGCTCGGCCCAGCGGTCCAGCGGTATCGATGCTCTCCCTGAAGCTGACGAACTCGACTTGGATTCGGTTCAGTTCGCCCAGCACTTCAAGAAAATGGCGCGTGGAACGAGCGATGCGATCACACGCCCAAGTCATCACCACGTCGAACTGGCTGCGGCGGGCGTCAGCCATCATGGCATCGAGTCCTGGCCGTTTGGCCTTCACGCCGGAGATCTTGTCTATGTATTCCTTGACGATCGCATAGCCGCGTTGGGCAGCCATCTGACGCAGATCGAGGATCTGCGTTTGGGGGGTCTGATCGTAAGTCGAAACCCGCGAGTTGAGCGCGGCGCGCTTCATGCGCGCCTGCTCTTCTTCTGCGGGGCGGCGTATCCATACTTGGCAACGTAGTTCTGGATGCACTCCATCAGTACGGTCGTCATAGCTGCGCGGCGGGAATGCCGCTGGAATAGGCTGGAATGTCCAAGATCGCCCGCAGCGTCCGAGATTGGGCGCCGAGAGTATCTGGCGTTCAATGGATGGATTCGGTTTCGACCATCTTCGAAAGCCTCTATGATTGCCGCGGCGCTTTTTTCTCAGTTGCTGTGACGATGTTGAGCGAGGAAGGAACCCAGCTAATATCGGTCCTTCAGCCCTCTTGAAGAAAGCCTAAAGATGGCCGTCGCAAACGGCTCTATCTGAACCCCTCTCAATTCGGATAGACCCAAGTCCGGTCAGTAATGCTCGGGTCATCGTAATGCAGCTATAGCTTAGTTGTACGCAGCCTCAGCGCATTGGCGATTACTGAGACGGAACTGAAACTCATGGCAGCCGCGGCGATCATCGGGTTCAGGAGCAGTCCGAAGGCAGGGAAAAGTACGCCTGCGGCGAGCGGTACCCCGACGGCGTTATAGACAAATGCGAAGAACAGATTCTCTCGAATATTTAGCATGGTTGACTTGCTCAGATGACGTGCGCGGAGAATGCCGCGCAGGTCGCCTTTCAACAGTGTGATGCCACCAGCTTCCATCGCCACGTCTGTGCCGGTGCCCATGGCAATGCCTATGTCAGCCTGCGCCAGCGCGGGCGCATCGTTTACTCCGTCGCCGGCCATCGCGACCACGGAGCCCTTTTGCTGGCGCTCCTTCACGACCTCCGCCTTCTTTTGAGGCAACACATCGGCATAAAACTCGATGCCGAGCTTGTCCGCGACCGCCTTGGCGGTCGTCTCGTTGTCTCCGGTGACCATGATGATCTTCAATCCGGCGGCTGTAAGTTCGCGAATTGCATCGGGCGTGGATTCTTTGATCGGATCGGAGACCCCAACCAGGCCCGCTGCCTTGCCATCCACGGCTACCAACATTACCGTTTGGCCTTCTTTGCGCAATGCTTCAGCGCGTTCGAGCAACGCCGCAGGATCGACCGCAAGATCGCGGAACAACTCCGCATTTCCGACAGCGACCTGTTTGCCCGAGACGGTTCCCTTTACGCCCTTGCCAGTGGTCGAGCTGAATCCGACCACATCGACCAGGGTAAGCTTCTTTGCCTCCGCGCCCTTCACGATGGCTGCTGCCAAAGGGTGTTCGCTGGAGCGCTCAAGGCTGGCGACCAGTTGCAGCAGGCTGGATTCGTCGATGCCTGGCTGAGGAATGACGGAACTCAGCGTTGGCTTACCTTCGGTGAGTGTTCCGGTCTTGTCGATGATGAGTGTGTCAACCTTGCCGAATATCTCCAGCGCCTCTGCATTGCGAATGAGGATGCCTGCGCGAGCCCCGCGCCCGGTGCCCACCATGATCGCCATGGGCGTGGCGAGACCGAGAGCGCACGGGCAAGCAACAATGAGCACAGCAACGGCGTTTACAAGGGCATGAGCAAAGCGGGGCTGCGGACCGGCAAGGAACCAGACCGCAAATGTGACTATGGCCGCAATGATTACGGCCGGGACAAAGTACGACGACACCCGGTCTGCCAGCCGCTGGATCGGCGCCCGCGACCTCTGCGCTTCGCTGACCATCTTCACAATCTGCGACAACAACGTGTCCGAGCCAACCCGCTCTGCGCGCATCATGAATCCGCCGGTTCCGTTGACGGTTCCCGCCGTGACTTTCGCGTCTTTATCCTTTTCAACCGGGATGGGCTCTCCGCTGATCATCGATTCATCAACGGAACTGTGGCCTTCAAGTACAGTACCGTCCACAGGCACTTTCTCGCCGGGACGTACGCGGAGCCTGTCGCCAACTTGCACCTGTTCGAGCGGAACGTCAGCTTCGCCGCCCTTGTCGTCAAGTCGCTTAGCCGTTTTCGGGGCAAGGCCGAGCAACGCACGAATCGCACTGCTGGTCTGGCTGCGAGCGCGGAGCTCCATCACTTGTCCAAGAAGGACAAGCGCAACAATCACCGCTGCCGGCTCGAAGTACACATCGATCTGCCCTCCGGCTCCACGAAACGAAGCTGGAAATACCTGGGGAACGACGGTAGCGAACACGCTGTAAAAATAGGCGGAGTCGGTACCAAGGGCAATCAAGGTGAACATGTTCAGGCTGCGATGCACTACCGATTGCCAGCCCCTGACGAAGAACGGCAACCCGCACCAGAGGACGACTGGGGTCGCCAGCGTGAACTCGATCCACGCCCACACTCTCGCTGAGAACAAGTGTTGCATAGGCATGGCGGGCAGAAAGGACGAGACCATCAACGCGAGCATTGGCACGGCGAAGGTAACACTGATCCACAGCCGCCGCGTCATGTCGGCCAGCTCTGGATTTGATTCTTCGGCGGCGACCTCCCGAGGCTCAAGCGCCATGCCGCAGATTGGGCAAGAGCCTGGTGCGTCACGCACAATCTGAGGATGCATCGGACATGTGTATTCCGTGTGCTTTGCAGGCACGGAAGTGGTCGCAGGTTCGAGCGCCATGCCGCACTTGGGGCAGTTGCCAGGCCCCGGCTGCTTGATCTCTGGATGCATGGGGCAGGTGTATTCCCCTTGCGCCTCGGTCTTGGCTGGCTGCTTCAAGGGAGCTGCGTCCGGTTTAGCCTGCAAGTATTTCTCCGGCGAGGCGCGGAACTTGGCGGCGCAGCCCTGGCTGCAGAAGTAGACGGTGACGCCCTCATGGTTAAGACTTGCCGCCGGATTAGAGGGATCGACCTTCATCCCGCATACGGGATCGTGCACCTCAGCTTGCCGCATGGTGTGATTGTGGGCTTGTTCGCGCAGTTTGATCTGTGCCTTTCTGCTCTATCAGCACCAATGACAAATGGCTGACGACAACAGCCCAAGGCGCTCATCAACTTAGGGTTGAGCAGCGTTTCGAGGATTGGTCCCAAGAAACGCTCTTTGCGCCAGCAGCATGCTCCTTGGTCAAACGCGATCCCATATGTAAGAAAGTCGCCTTCGTAGACGTCACCGCAGATCTCTCCCTACCTGGTTTCTGCCGCTGACCACTTCAGTAAGCTAATCCTCTCGCACAAAAACGCATGGATCAGAGCAGGACCAAATAGTCGTATACAGCTAAACCCTGAGGAACAAATCCCAATTCCCGCGACCGGTTGCCTATGTTTCGATCTTCGGACCGGGTTCCGCAGCCACCTCCGACACGTCACGCGCATCCAATAACAAATGAAGTTCTCACAAGTCGCTGCCTTCTTTCTCGCCGCTTTTATGACGACAGCCCTCCGTGCCGACAACGCTCGTTTCGACCTCGTCGGTCCCAAGATCGACGTCCGCGTCACGCGCGGAAGCTCCACGCTGCCGATCGCTCAGGTGCCCAATCTGCAGCCAGGCGACAAGATATGGGTCAAGGCCGACCTTCCTGCAAGCCAGTCCAACCATTTGCTGCTCATCGTCGCCTTTCTTCGCGGCACTACAAACGAGCCGCCGGACAACTGGTTCACCAAGATCGAAACCTGGGACAAGAAGACTGCTGAAGGCACGACTGTCACGGTCCCCGCCGAAGCTGAGCAGGCCATTCTCTTTGTAGCGCCTGAGACTGGCGGCGACTTCAACACCCTTCGCTCCGCCGTTAAAGGCAAGCCAGGTCTCTTTATTCGCGCCGATGCCGACCTCAATGAAGCCTCCTTTGAGCAGCAGCGCATCGAACGCTATCTCGCCGCGATGAAGACCGTCCCACAGAACGACGAGAAAGCCATCCAGGAACGCTCCGGGAAGCTGGCTTCCACCCTCGCCCTCAAGCCCAACGCCGACTGCTTCAAAAAGCCTGTCGAGCAGCAGGTGAACTGCCTTACCCAGTTCAGCGCTCCCGTCCTCCTCGACGACGGGCACGGCCAGAGTATCGCCGAGGCCCTCTCTACCGGCGCATCGTCTGACTTCATCAACGCTGCCTCCTATACACAGCCCGGTGGCGCCGGACTCTACTCAGCCTATGTAGGTGCCGCCGTGGATCTCGTCCATCTTGTCAGCCTGATGCGCACGGCCCAGTATCAGTACATCCCCGCAATCAGCTTCCCGCAGGGCTCCACGCTCGATCTGAAGCTCAACGCTCCACCCTCCTTCCACAAACCCGAGTCTGTCATAGTTATCGGCCTGCCCGCGATTCAGAAGGCCAAGCTGCCGCCATTGCATTCCCACGATCCCAATCAGGTCGCATGCCTCTTACAGCCGAAGATGACCCTGTCGCTCGAAGGCGCGCCGCTCGTCTTCTCCACCAGCTTCGCGCACGATCTCGTCCTGCACCTCAACCGAACGGGTGCTCCCACTGACATTCCACTCACCCCCGAAGCCTTCGAAGGCGGCCTCGCTGTTGCGAGAGAACAGCAGCGCCAGCCGCTGCATAATGCCAAGTCCCAAGACGACAGCGCACAGCCCATAAAGGCCGACGTGAAGATAGGCACCAGTAGCGATCTCACCATCACTGGCACCGTCCGCGGCTACTGGGGTTTTGACTCCTTCGAAGGTCCCACCCTCACCGTCCAGCAGGTCGATGGCAAAAACTGGAAGATCGTCAGCGACACCCAACTGCTCGCCGGCCAGGACAATCACCTCACCCTCAAAGGTGACGGCACCGCCTGCGTCCAGCACATCGCGCTTACGAACAACGAAAATAAGGACGTAGACGTCACCTTCAAGCCCGACACAGGCAAGGATGCAAAAGATACCCTTGACCTGGACATCTCGCTCAAGAAGGTGCAACCGGGCGGCTATTCTCTCGCCATCCAACAGTACGGCGACTCTGATAAGGACAACGTCCCACTAACCGCATACACCGGCGACATCCACCTGGACGGCATCAAGATTCACGAGGGCGACAACACAGCCGTACTCACCGGCCAGGGCCTCAAGGAAGTCGTCTCTGCCCAGATCGACAATCAAACCTTCATGCCCGCCGACGGCGGCAACGACGACAAGACCGTACACCTTAACGCCAAGGCAGGCGTCTCACCGGGCAACGGCAAAGATGCAATGGTAAAGCTCAAAGACGGCCGCACGATGACCGTCAAGATCTCCGCCGAAGCCCCACGCCCAAGTCTTAAACTGCTCTCCTTCAACGACACGCCCGTGCAGCGGAACGGCGCAATTCCCGTCACCCTCGGCGCTAAGGACGACGTCCCGCTTAACGGCAAGCTGACCTTCGTCGTGCAAACGAAGGATGTCTTCCCACGCATGCAGACCATTGAAGTCGCCACCACCGGCGGCTCAGTCCATACCAGTCTCTCGCTTGCGGCCAACAACCTCGTCCTACAGGACGAACACACCGCAATCGCTACGCTCGATCCGTTGAAGGCCTTCGGTCAGTCTGCCTTCGGCAAGCTGCAGATGCGTCCAGTCGCGGAAGACGGCACACCCGGCGATTGGACGCCGCTCGGCACCCTCGTCCGCACGCCGCAGATCACCGCCATCCATTGCACCACCGCGGACGCCCCTACCTGCACCATCGACGGCGGTGACATCTTCCTCGTGCAGTCTTTCAGCGCAGGGAAAAATTTCGCAAAGCCGACCGAAGTGCCCACCGGCTTTGCCGAGAACACTTTCAACGTGCCGACACCGGCAGACGGAACAACGCTTTACCTCAAACTCCGCGACGACCCCGACGCAGTGGCCGCCATAACGTTGTCCATACCGGTCCAGAAACCCGTGCCGGCACCTGTACCGACCGCACAAGCTCCATCATCGGCGCCCAATTCGGCGCCCGCTGCTCAGGACGCCGCACCAGCGCCAAAGGCACCCGACCCTGCCCCGGCTCCACAGAACCAGCCCACCACGCCCGCTCCAGCAGCAACACCATCTACAGCACCCGCGAAGCCCTCAACAGGAGCCCCGGAACAACCGAAATAACAAGCGTGAGTAAACTGGCAATGGACCAAAGTGTTCATAAAGTAGAGATACTTCGCGCCAGTTACCCCGTTGCCCGGTGAACCTCAATCGAGGTCTCCACGCAAGTCGATCTAAATACGCCCAGGTGCAGTTAAGCCAATTCGATGATGGTTTGTTGCGACCACTCATCTGTGATCTATAGAACACAGCTTCTAATACATATATACGGTACAAGCTATCAAATCATCTGTGCCGAAAAAGCCGACATCCAGGTACTACAGTTGTAGATCGCGG
>PKXI01000179.1:0-4430 GCA_003133425.1 Acidobacteriaceae bacterium | reverse complement strand
AGTACAACTGTAGTACTAGAGGCGAAGGCGTCCCTGTTGCAATGTTCTTCGCTGACGGCTTAGAGCATGGTGCTTGTGAAAGAGCTACGAAATCGATAGGACTATAGTTTTATCGGGAGAAAGAATTGAGCGCTGATAGAACGATCACCCGACGTGCACTTGCCAAGGGACTTGCGGCAAGCGGAACCGCAGCAGGGCTTTCCCGTTTGCTTGGCGCGGAAACTGAGGCGGTACATGTTTCGCCCGAGACGCCTGTCTGGAAGCAGGTTCATCCGGGCGTGTGGCGTGCAACCATTGGCACGCCAGAGAGGTTTACCCCGGTGCAAAGCCGGCTGGTGCCCGCGCAGACCGAGGCTTTTGAAAAGCTGCCTCGCGTGGACGTTGCTCCTTTGCCGCCGATTGAAGGCAAGAGATTGGCGCGAGGATGCGTGGTGCAGTTGCCGCTGCGCCCAGGAGAAGAGATTTACGGGCTCGGACTGCAATTGATGTCGCACGCACAGCGCGGCAAGAAGAAAGTGATGCGCGTCAATGCCGATCCGAAGATGGATACAGGCGATTCGCATACGCCGGTGCCGTTTTACGTGACGACGGAAGGAATCGGAATCCTGATCGACACCGCGCGCTACGCGACTTTCTATTTTGGCGATGCGCGTCCGAAGCCAACTCATGCGCAGGATTCGGTAACGCAAACCAACCCGGACCCGAATTACACGCACGAAATTGGGAATGGCGACACGGGAGTGATTACTGTTGACGTACCCCATGCTGCCGGCGTGGATGTGTATCTGTTTGCCGGGCCCGCAATGCTTGACGCGGTGAAGCGGTACAACGTGTTTTCAGGCGGAGGAAACGTGCCGCCGGAGTGGGGCCTGGGCTTCTGGTACAGGGCCGATGCGCGGGCAACCGAACAGAGCGCGCTCGCACTTGCGCATGAATTCCGCGATCACAAGATTCCCTGCGACGTGATCGGCCTGGAGCCAGGATGGCAGACGCACTCCTACTCCTGCACATTTGAATGGAACAAGGATCGGTTCGCAGATCCGGCAAAGTTTTTACGCTCTGCAATGGACTTGAATTACAAGGTGAATCTATGGGAGCACGCTTTCACTCATCCAGCATCGCCACTGTTTCCGGCCCTCCAGCCGTGCTCCGGGGACCTCGGTGTGTGGGGCGGGCTGGTGCCGGACTTTGCCGGTGAACAGGCGCGCGAGGCGTTTGGCGCGTACCACGGCAAAACATTTATCGACGTCGGCGTCAGCGGATTCAAGCTTGACGAGTGCGACAACTCTGACTACACGGGCGGTTGGTCCTTTCCGGAGTGCAGCACATTTCCGTCAGGCGTGGACGGCGAACAGATGCACAGTGTGTTTGGCCTGCGCTACCAGATGGCGCTCTGGAACGAGTTCCGCAAGCGCCGCCAGCCCACTTACAATCTTGTCCGCTCCAGTGGCGCATTGGCCGCGCCTTATCCGTTCGTGCTCTACAGCGACTTGTATGCACATCGCGATTTCATTCGAGGGCTGGTCAACGCGGGATTCAGCGGGTTGCTGTGGTGTCCGGAAGTGCGCGACGCAGTGAGCGAAGAGGATTTGATTCGCCGCTTGCAGAGCGTTGTGTTCTCTCCGCTGGCCATGGTGAATGGCTGGTACATCAAGAATCCGCCTTGGAAGCAGCTAAATCGCAAGCAGAATAATGCGGACGAGTTGCTCGATGGCTGGGAGAAGTTGGAGACGCGCTGCCGCGAGGTTATCGGCTGGAGAATGCAGCTTGTGCCTTATCATACGGCGGCTTTCCAGCGCTACGCCGAAGATGGGACGCCGCCCTTCCGCGCGCTGGTGCTGGATGCGCCGCAGGAAAAACGGCTGCAGAACGTCGATGATCAGTACATGGTCGGCGACCGGATGATGGTTGCGCCGTTGTTTGCCGGAGAGGCGAACCGCAAGGTGGTGTTGCCCGACGGAGCCTGGCACAACTTCTGGACCGGCGAGTCGCTCAAGGGCGGCACGGAGTTGCAGGTGCCTGCTTCGACCGAGCGGATACCCGTGTATGTGAAGAGCGGCAGCATTGTGCCGTGGGCAGACGTTGGCCTGTTTGCAGGCGCTCCGGAGACGCGGCGCCTGACAGCGCGCGTCTATGGCGACGGCTCGCTTCCATTTACGATGCAGGCGGGTGAGAAGAAACTGCGGCTGAGTTGGAGCAATGGGAAGGGAATCGCGGAGAGCGGGAGCACTTACGATGTATACGCCTGGAAGCGGATGGGCTGAGGCCGTGTTCCACGAACGCTCGCAGATTTCTTCCTGAAGCGCCGATTCAGACGCGAAGAATGCGGATGCCTAGCTGCTCAAAGGGCGCGATGGATTCATCCGTCGCCGCGGTGCTTGTAATCAGCAGGTGAATCTCGTTGGCCGGGCAGATGAATGCCGGGCTCACCTGGCCGAGTTTGCTGGGGTCGGCCACCACGATCACTTGTTTCGATTGCTTGAGCATCTTGCGAAACACCAGCGCCTCTTCAGTCTCCAGCGTGGATGCTCCGCGGTGCGCGTCAAGGCCGGTCACGCTCAGGAAAACCTTGTCGAGGTACACATCGTCGAGAAAGCCGAGCGCGGCGCTGCCGGTCAGCGAGAACGACCACGCCCACGGAACCACGCCGCCGGTAAGAAAGGTGCGGATGCCCGGCTGGTTGCACAACTCCATGCCGATGTTGATGGCGTTGGTGACCACCTTGATGTTTTCGCGGTGGCGCAGGCTGCGGCCAATGTGCGTGGTGGTGGTGCCCGCCGTGAGCCCCACGGTTTCGCCGGCCTGGACCAGTTCAGCCGCCGCGAGGCCGATGCGGCGCTTTTCTGCAGCGTGACGCTGTTCGCGGGCAAGAAACGAGCTGTCGTAACGGAACGGCTCGTAGAGCAGCGGCTCCACCAGCGTGGCTCCGCCGTGGGTGCGCTTGATCAGGCCCCGGCTTTCAAGCCGCGCCAGGTCGCGGCGGATGCTCGGCGCCGACGAACCCGCCTCCGCCAGAATCTCTTCAATGGTCGCGCTTCCGGTCCGCAGCAGCAGCTTGATAATCAGCTCCGAGCGCCGGCTTATCGAGTCGGACATATCGTTGGGATTCTTCCTTTCAGCGGCCGATGCATGGAAGGTCTCAAAGCTATTTTCTCAGGATTTGGCGGCCATTTTTCAAGAATCGTTCAAGAAAATGATCGATCTAACGCGCTATGATCATATTTGAAGGTCAACCTGGCCTGCAAGGGTCTGCCCGCGGGATAAGAAACATGCCGAGTTTTGCGCACGAGATGTTGAGGGAAATCTATGAGCAGCCCGCGGCGCTGGGCCGCACGCTGGCCCTCTACCTGGCCGGAAAGGGCCTCAAGCCCGAGGTCGCCAGCATGTTGGCGGGCTGGCCCAACCCGGCCGGCGAAATCCTGATTGCCGCCAGCGGTTCCAGCCGCCACAGCGGCCTTTACGCCGAAATCCTGCTCGAAGACCTGTGCGGACTGGCCGTGGATGTGGAGTATGCCAGCGAATACAGTTGCCGCGGAGGTCAGGACCTTCGCCATCCCAGCGTACTGGTGCTGTCACAATCGGGCGAGACTTCCGATACCCTCGCGGCCCTGGAGGAAGCGCGGCTGCGCGGACAAAAAACTCTGGCCATCACTAACCACCCCTCCTCGACCATGGCGCACTTGGCAGATGTTTCCATGTCACTGGCCGCGGGCGTCGAAAAGGCGATTCCGGCCACCAAGAGTTTTACGTGCCAGTTGGCCGTGCTGTATCTATTGGCGCTCTACGAGGGCGCGCGTCTGGGCCGAATGAATGCTGCCGCACTCAGCGAGCGCATTGAGGAACTGCTGGCGATTTCCGGCAAGATCGAAGCCGCGCTCGATGGTTGGCGTGAGCAGATGGCCGCGCTGGCCAGCAAGTATAAATCCGCCGTGACCTTTCTCTACCTGGGCCGAAGTATTCATTACGCCATTGCCCGCGAAGGCGCGCTCAAGCTGAAGGAAGCTTCGTACGTGCATGCGGAAGGCTACCCTGTCGGCGAACTGAAGCACGGGCCCAATGCGCTGGTGAGCGACCAGGTTCCGCTGGTGGTGCTGGCTACGGTGGATCGCGCGCTGGAGGCTTCAGTTCTGCGCTACGAAAAAACGATGCAACTGCTCAGCGACATGAAAACACAGGGAGCGAAAGTGATTGCCATCGCCAACTCGGATGACACCGAAATTGCGGCGCTGGCGAGCGACTGCGTCCGCGTGCAGCCGGCCTCAGAGTATCTGCTGCCGATCCTCGAGGTGGTTCCGCTGCAGTTGTTCTCTTACTTTATGGCGCTGGAACACGGCGTGGACGTGGACCGGCCGAGGAACCTGTCGAAAGCAGTAGTGGAGTAGGCGCGCGCCGTTTACAGCATTTTCGAGTTGAGTGTTAACACAACTTCG
>PKXI01000358.1 GCA_003133425.1 Acidobacteriaceae bacterium | reverse complement strand
TTCGGCAAATAAATACCAACAACCTTTGGGTGCCCCATCCTCGCCACGGCTTTGTTTTTGTGGCTAGGGTGGGGTAGCACGAAGACAGTATTTATTTGCCGGATCTATAACGACTGCTCAATCAGCTTTCTGCACAGCTGCCGCAATCTTCCGCAACTCCGGCAACACCTTGCCCAACGCCACCGGTTTTGCATCGCGCGATCCAAGCGCAAAGTACACATCGCGATAGTGCCGGTACAGCTGCTCGTAGACTGCGGCAGCCTTCGCATCTGGCTCCACCGTCCGCAGCGGCAAACACACCGCGGCCTGCGCCTCTTCAATGGTCTTGTAAGCCCCTGCCGACATCAGCGCAAAAATTCCCGAGCCCAGGCTCGTCGGAATTCCCTTCGGCACCAGCACCGGCTTGTTCAGCACGTTCGCGTAGACATGGTTCAGCACTTCGCTCTTTTGCGGAATCCCGCCCGCATTGATCACACGATCGATGCGCACGCCGTGCTCGGCCATCCGCTCCAGAATGATGCGCGTATGGAACGCCGTCCCTTCGATCGCCGCGAACAGTTCATCCTGCGCCGTGTGCACCAGGTTCCATCCCAGCGTCACCCCGCCCAGTTCCGGGTTTACCAGCACCGTGCGGTCACCGTTGTCCCAGCTCAACCGCAGCAGGCCAGTCTGCCCGGCCTTGTATGCCTCCATCCCTTCAGACAACGCGGCTACAGTAGTCCCTGCGCGTTTCGCGATGGCCTCGAAGATATCGCCCGTGGCCGAGAGCCCCGCCTCGATCCCAATAAAGCCCGGATGAATGCTGCCCGGCACAACGCCGCAAACTCCCGGAACAAGTTGAGCCTCGTGGGCCATGGCCATGATGCACGTGGAGGTGCCGACGACATTCACTGCGTCGCCCTCACGGATATTCGATCCGATCGCGTCCCAGTGCGCATCGAATGCACCAACTGGAATTGGAATTCCAGCACGCAGACCCAGCGTCTCCGCCCACTTTGGCGAAAGCTTTCCGGCCAGGTGATCGCTCGTCAGGTACTCCCCGCCAAGTTTCGCGCGCACCCCAGCAAACAGCGGGTCAACTGCCACTAGAAACTCTTCCGGCGGCAGTCCGCCCCACTTGGGATTCCACATCCATTTGTGGCCCATGGCGCAAACGCTGCGCTTTACGTCACTCACTTTCGTGATGCCGCTCAGCGTAGCAGCCACCATGTCGCAATGTTCCAGAACCGTAGTCATGAGCGCGCGCTTGTCAGGGTTGTGGCGCAGCCAGTGCAACAGCTTTGAGAAGCCCCACTCGTGAGAATAGACGCCGCCGCACCACTCAATGCCTTCGAAGCCCAACTCGTGCGCCTTCTTTGTAATCTCCTCAGCCTCGGCAAATGCACGGTGATCGCACCAAAGGTAATAATCGTCCAGCGGCTCAAAAGCTTCATTCACTGGAACGATGCTTGAGCCGGTCGTGTCCAAAGCAATGGCGGCAACAGACTCACCATCGATACCCGTGCTCTTCAGCACGTCGCGGGTTGCCGCAGTCAGCGCAGCCATCTGATCTTCGTGAGACTGGGTGGCAAAGTTCGGGTCTTCGCGGCGGCGGTGCAGAGGGTAAGAGGCCGACGCGGTGCCGATCGGGCCTTTCTTGCTGTCCACAAGAGTTACGCGGACACTGAGTGTGCCAAAGTCAACTCCGGCAACGATCGTCATGGAAATTCCACCTCTGATAAACGCTTTCTGAGTCGCAAACAGACTACACTATTCCTGACCCGCGCGTCTCGCAACTGGCCACCCACCCCGGCTCAGGCCCCAGCCAGAATTCCGTTCACAATCTCGGCGTTTTCTTTCACCTGGTCCTTGTCCCTTGGGAACATGCCCACAAAAACGCCATCGATGGGCTTGATGCTCGTGAATGCCGTGCGGAATGCCTGTGCAATACCGCCCTCTGCAATGCGGCCGGCAGCCAGGATCTTGAACGCGAAGCAAGGCTTCGGAGTCTGGCGCATCACCTTGTACATGCGCGCCGGGTCGCTCTGAATGTAAATCTCCCGCGTCATCTCCGGCAGTTCCCCACCCAGCACCTTCCTCCACTCCTCATCGCTTCGAGTCCGGTTGTAGACGCATCCTGCAAAGTAGTCCACGTCCCACCCCTGTTCCTCCACCAGAGCGATCACCTCCGGCTTGTGCGTGGCAACACCTACCATCACTCCCGTATCGCGAACGCGTTTGCACCACTCCTTCACCGTATTCATCGTGCCGTTCCTGAAGGCCACGTCTACTACCTCGCCCTGCCGGTGAAATGCATGCGGCTTTAGATTCGCCACCACAGCCGCGGGATCTCTGTCGGTCGAATCTCCTGCAATCAGGTACATCTGGCCGCCCTCAGCCTTAAAGCGCTCCCAGTCTTCAGGGCAGCGGCCTGCATTGCTGTACTGGAACGCATTGATCCCAAACGAGGTCGCCCGATACATCAGCGCGCAAGCGCGATCCACAGTGAACCATTCCTTCATCATGCTGCTGTATTGGCTGTTGAAATGCGCGCCCCCATTGATCGGATTGCAGCCCAGTACCAGCCTGCCGATCTCAGCGTTTCCGAACTTCATCTTCGGAACCTGGATCTCGGCAGTCCCACCGGTCGGCCCTGCGCCCGGCGCGGGCGGACCCTGCGGTTCAGCAGCCGACGCATTTTGCGCAGCCACTGCACCGCCCATCAATCCCATGGTCAGTGCCACGCTTGACTGCAAGAATTCCCGACGCGTTTTCGACATTGGAAAACCCCCGGCTCTTCGTAGCCCGCTCCCTCGGGACCGGCATGAAAAACAGCCAATTGTAACACCGGCTTGTATGCTTTCGGCGCCCACGGACAGCGAAGATTTCACCCCGAATCTATCCGATTCCGGACTGACCCAGCAAGCGCGGATATTCGCTGCCACCGCGATCCCTCTCGCTTCGCCCGCAGTCTGCACGGCTATTTCTTTTGGCCCGGAATCATGTCCTTAAGCTTGCCCATCAAGCCCGGCTTTACCGCCGGACTTGCCGCTGAATGCTTGGTCGGAGACGGAGTGCCAACCACCGGCTTCTCCGCCTGCGCTGCTGGTTGAGGAGAACCCTGCGGCATTGCTCCTTCTTGTCCGCCCTTTCCATTCGCCACTGCCGGCTCTCCATCCACCGCCTTGGCATGCGGAATGCTCAACGGCGGCGCACCGTCGCTTCCGTTCTTCACCAGGATCGAAATCCTGCGATTCGATGGATCGTAAGGGTTGCTCTTTACACGAAGAAACTGGTCAGCATACCCGCGCACCTGGGTCACTTGGTCAGAGCGCACGCCGCCCTGCTGCAGCAGCCGTCGCGCAGAGTTGGCGCGATCGGCAGAGAGTTCCCAGTTGCTGTAATTCGTGTCGGTGGAGTATTGCGTGGCGTCGGTATGGCCCTCAATCAGAAGCGAATTAGGCAACGTCTTCAGCTCGCCTGCCAGCAGATTTAGCAACTCCTGTCCGCTCTCGCTCAGCCGCGCACTGCCGCTCTGGTAAAAGGTGCCGTTCTTGTCCTCCAGCAACTCAATGCGCAACCCCTCGGGCGTGATCGTGATCTCAATCTGCTTGGAGAGCTTTTCCAGCTCCTTCTTTGCCTTGATCTCCGCTTCGAGTTTTTCCTTCAAGTTCTGCAGCTTATCGTTCGTGGCCGCTGTAATGGTCTCCCCGGTACCGGACATAGTAGTACCCAACAGGTTTCCGGTTCCCTTGGGGTCATTGAAGTACCCGGCTACGGCTTGCTTCACCTTTGAACTGGAGCCCATCAGCCACAGCACAATAAACAGCGACATCATGGCGGTGACAAAGTCCGCATAAGCAACCTTCCACGCGCCACCGTGGTGGCCGCCGTGACCGCCCTTCTTCTTGATGACGATGATCGGTTGACTCTTCGCTGTCATGGCGCCCCGCTCCCACCCGTGTGCTCGCCGACCCTATGCCGCCGCAGCCGGTTCTACGGCATCTACCTTGTTCTTGCAGCTCTTCTCCATCTCGTCGAAACTTGGCCGCACATGCGCGGGAACCGCGCGCCGCCCCATCTCGATCGCAATCATCGGTGCCGAGCCCTTCAGAAACGACAACACCAGCACCCGCAGCACGTGCAGGTATTCGTTGTGCTCGTCTGCGGTCTTGCGCATATTTGAGCTGAGAGGGCCCACCACGCCGTAACACAGCAGGATGCCAAGGAATGTGCCTACCAACGCTGCTGCCACCTTTTCGCCGATCGCCTCCGGCGGACCACCCAACGCGCCCATCGTAATCACCACGCCCAGCACCGCTGCCACAATCCCCAGGCCCGGCAGCGCGTCGGCCACCGTTGAAAGCGCATCAATGGGCTGCATGGCCGCGTTGTGGTGCACCTCCATGTCCAGTTCCATCATCTGGTCCATATCGAACGGCTCCACGCCTCCAGTGATGGCCGTACGAAGCGTGTCGCACAGAAAATCCACCGCGTGATGGTCCTTGAGGAACTCAGGATAGTTCTTGAAAATCGAACTCTCCTTGGGCTTCTCAACATCCATCTCCACGCACAGCAGTCCCTCTTTGCGTACCTTATTCAGAAACTGGTACATCATCTTGAGCGTGCTCAGATAGCGCTCCTTGGTGAATGGCGAACCCTTCATCACGCCCGCAAGTCCGGCGGCCACACCCTTAATAATGTGCATCGGGTTGGCCACCAGCAGCGTGCCCGTGGCCGCGCCGGCGATGATCAACAGCTCGGCTGGCTGCACGAGCACCGCCATGTGCCCCTTCTCCATAAGGAAGCCGCCAATAACCGCTGCAAACACCAGGACAATACCTATGATGGCAAACATTCTTGCCTCCCCGACGCCGATGTAATGCAGTTGCCGCCCGCGTGAATGCTGGATTCCATGGCTCCCCGCGCGCGCTCAAGCAGTTGCGGAAGCCCCTCGTCCTGGTCGTTGCGAGCCTGGGCCGCTCCAACGCTTACGGTCAGCGAAATCCTGTCGCCCCACCACCTGAAATCCGCCGTCCTGGCCAGCCCGGCTAGCACCTGTGCGTGGGCGGCCAGCATCTCTGGCGTGCGTTCGTGGGAAATGATCAAAAACTCATCGTCGCCCCAGCGCCCCACCTCCTCGCCGGGACGCAATCCCTGCGCCAGCGCTCGCTGCACCTTTTCCAGCATCGCCTCGCATGCGCTGGAACCATGGGTCTTGCTCAATCCCTGCGCTTGGTCAACGCTGATCCACAACACGCCAAAAGGCAGTCTCCCGCGCTCAAAATCCTCAAACTCAATCTGCAATCGGTCTTCGAGGTCCGCCTGGCTTGCACCCACGGCCTCGCTTCCACCTGTGACCCCATGGGGCAGCGCATCCAGGCTCTCCGCCGNNTGGCCCGTTTGCGGTTCAGCATTTGGCTGCAAGACTCTGTGACATGCGCTTTCCGGCGCCAGCGTCTCAAGTGCTTCGGGAACTGTTCGTGCCAAGAGCTCGGCGCTTGCATAGCCAGTGATGTCCTCTGCAGCATGGTTCCAGAACACTACTTCCCCTTTCGTACCGAACAGCGCAATGCCGTCCGGCAGACCGTCCAGCGCGGATTCGAGCAACTCAGTGCGATCCCTCATCCATGCTCCTTAGGCGCGGCTGACCATACGCTCCATCCCGCCAGCCTGACCAAGCCGCACCGCCTTTCGGACTCATTAGACCGGAAACATCATGTACTCCATTCATCGGCATAAGACACTTCAACTTCATTACCCTGTGCCACAGTGCGAGAGTTGGAATTCACTCATAAAATACGCGCCGCCGTGGGAATC
>PKXI01000395.1 GCA_003133425.1 Acidobacteriaceae bacterium | reverse complement strand
GGTATAAAACGATGTTGCCAAGGTTGAAGACGATAGCGCTACTCGGCATAGGAGTTCTATGCGCGCCGGCATTTGGCGCAAATCCAGCCCGCCCAGGCACGGTGAACTATGTAGAGGGCGCGGCCTTTCTTGAAGGGAAGCAACTGAACGAAAAGAATGTGGGAAGTGTCGACCTCAATGCGGGGGAGGTGCTTTCAACGACAGCGGGAAAGGCAGAGGTTTTGCTCACGCCCGGGGTCTTCCTGCGGCTCGACGATAACAGTGCGTTGAAGATGGTCTCGCCTGACATCACTCCAACTCGTGTGGAACTGGAGCGCGGGCGAGCGGCATTGGAGGTGGATGAGCTATACAAGCAGAACGATCTCGAGATTGTGGATGCTGGCGTAAAAACGCAAGTGGTCAAGACCGGCTACTACGAGTTCAACGCCGACAATCCCACTGTAGAGGTCTTCGCGGGTAAGGCTGTAGTCGCGTTGGGCGACGGAAGGTACAGGGTGGTGAAGGGCCATCATGAACTCGCNNCTTGCAGACGGAGAAATGGGAAAGCCGGTCAATTTCGATGCACGCGCGGCCGAGGACGAGTTGTACAACTGGAGTGGCCTGCGCTCGCAGTACCTGGCTGAGGCTAACAATCAGATTGCCGGAGAATACGCCGGNNGTCTCAGGCTTTAATCCGGGCTGGTATTGGGATCCTTATATGTGGGATTACACCTTTATCGGCATGGACCCGTTCTGGAGTCCATTCGGCTTTGGCTTTTATCCGCCATGGATGGGGGGCTTCTATGGAGGAGGGTTCTATGGACACCGCTACTATGGCCGTGGATTTGGCGGTGTAGGACGAGGAGGCCTCGGAGGCGGTGACTTCCATGGCGGCGGCGGTGGGTTTCATGGGGGTGGAGGGGGCGGCTTTCACGGAGGCGGCGGCGGGTTCCATGGGGGCGGTGGAGGAGGAGGACACCGTTAGTCCGGACCCGCTCCAGGTTTGTTGTCCCCTTGGTTTGAGTAGAGCTTGATTCGCAGCTCGGATGAATTGTTCCGCAACCTCTCTGCTGGCGGTGGGGTGCTTATTGCGGAGGCGCATGTCTTCGGGCATTGGATTTCTGAAGCACGGCCACGATGAGGTACAAGGCGGTCCCTATGAGTTTCAGCCGAGCCCGAGTCCCTCCGGGAACGGGCGGGCTTAGACCATTGCTTGAGTTTAGTTTTCCCGAGGAGCCACCGGGCTGCATGCAGGGGCATTCAAGATAACGTGAGCGGTCCAGGCCGTTTCCAAAACGCTTTAGCAGGAGGTTTCGAATGTTTCTACGTCAGGTTTTTTCCTCACGCATGGTGTATGCTGCACTGCTGGGATGCGTCAGTCTTCTAATAATTGCGCCATTCGCTACTGCGAACCACAATCACAGAAGGATTTCAGCTCATCCCGAGACAATAGTGTTTACTCAAACGAAGACATAACTGGCACCCTTCTGGTGTCCGAGCACAATGATCAGAACAACGGCTATGTCTCACATGACCGGTGGAGCATGGACCGTCTTACCTTCGAGGGAGGCGGCGGGTTCATAATTCCAACGGGGAGCGCCAGGCAGTACGAGAATATGGGCTGGAATATCAAAGCCGGAGGCGGTTACAGATTGAATGATCGCTTCAGTGCAATGCTTGACTATGACTATGTCTCAATGGGCGTACCCTCCGCCATTCTGAACCAGGTCAACCCGCAAGGGGGCGCACACCTCTGGTCGCTGACAATCAACCCGATCTTCAATTACATATCCATTGGCCGATGGGATGGCTATGTAGTGGGCGGCGGCGGCTTCTACCGCAAAGTTGTCAATTTTACCCAACCTTTCAATGATCAGTGTGCATACTACGACCCCTTTTACGGCTGTGTTCCAGGCACGGTAAACCAGACCGTCGCTCATTTCTCAAACAATGCAGGGGGAGTGGACTTCGGTGCGGGCTTCACTCACAGGTTTTCTGATTCGGGCCGTGCAAGACTATTTTTCGAGGGCCGGTACGTGTGGGTCGACAACCAGCCGAGCGCCAACAATAACGCGAGCACTGGCGGCTATGCGCCCGCCAACTACCGTACCGAGTACATTCCCATCACGGTTGGCATTCGGTTCTAAACATCCAACAATCGGCGATTGGCTTAAGCGGCGGACACGACAATGGCGTGTACGTCACAAAGGGAGAGTCAACCGAATCATTGAGGCATCTTGGGGGCTGGTGTAATACGAGCAAAGCCAGCGATCACTATTGATACCAGACTGCTTGCCATCGTGTAATAGAGATGGTTCTGAGGATGTTTCCCAATGCGTCAGGGACGAAGCCAAGCCATGCGGATCGCTCCTAAATGTGAGTGATCCCCGCAGTGTCTCGTCCGCACTCGACTCTTCAGCGATACCAAAGGATTTGCGCCGACTCGAGCGGAACGAATGCTCCAGGATGACAGGGGATGGCCCTTGGTGTGAAGTCGGCCGCTGGCCGGTCCGCGCGAATCACCGCCGAGTAGCACCAGGCGCTTTCGCCAACAAGCGCTTCTCCCCGAACCATTGCATGGCGAACCGGCACGCAGCCGTCGAACGCTTCGGCGTACAGTTCGACCTGAACCGCATCGGGATTCAGTTCGTCTATGTAGACCTGCACCTGGAAACGATGCTCCTCTCCCTCGGTCTCCACATGCACGGAGCCGAACCGCAGCTTGGACCAATGATCGGAGAGTTGGCGGCGCCAGCTCAGCAGACTCTCAGCCGTTGCCGGTCCATCCAAGCTTCGACGGCGATAAGCCTCCGCCAGCGGGACATAGTGTTTCTCGGTGTACTCCCGCACGCATCGTGTGGCGGAGAATGTCGGCGTCAGGCGGGCCATGCTTTCGCGCATGCGCTGAATCCATGCGACAGGTATGCCGGCTTCATCTCGGTTGTAAAACTCGGGGACCACGTGCTGCTCCAATAACGTATAGAGCTGTTCGGCTTCCGTAGCGTCCCATGCTGGATCATCGCCGTGCTCGCGGCCGTCGCCAAGAGACCATCCCACGTCGGGCGTGTAGGCCTCGGCCCACCAGCCATCGAGTTCGGAAAGATTGAGGCCGCCGTTCACCAGAACCTTCATGCCGCTGGTACCGCACGCCTCCCAGGGACGGCGCGGAGTGTTCAGCCACACGTCGACGCCCTGCACCAAATGCTCCGTCATTCGCATGTCGTAGTCAGCCAGGAAGACCACATGAGACCGGGCGGAGGTGTGGCGGATGAACTCGATCCACTGCCTGAGCATCTCCTGCCCCTGAGCATCCTGCGGATGTGCCTTGCCTGCGATTACAAGCTGCACGGGGCGTGTCTTATTTGTGAGAATGGCCATCAGGCGGTCGGGATCATGCAGCAGGAGGTTGGGCCTCTTGTAAGTGGCGAAGCGGCGGGCAAATCCAAGAGTGAGCGTATCCGGTTCGAATATCCGTCCCACCTCGCCGATCTCCTCAACGGACGCACCATGCCCCGCGATTTGGCGGGTCAGCCGCGTTCGTATGAATTCGACGAGTGATTTTCGAGATACGGCGCGCATCTGCCAAAGGTGCGCATCCGGAACACGGCGTATGTCTTCTTCGATCTTATTCAGGTCGCTGTCCCAGCGCTGTTTGCCGCAGGCCTCTGTCCACAGGTTGTCGGCCTCCGCAGAGTCCCAGATGGGAACATGAACACCGTTCGTGACGTAGCTGATTGGCACTTCCGCCTCGGGCCAACGCGGGAATACGTTCTGAAAGATGCGCCGGCTCACACTGCCATGGAGGCGGCTCACGCCATTTACGGCGCCGCTACCCCGCATTGCGAGTAGCGCCATGTTGAAAGGCTCTGATGTATTCTGAGGGTTTTGCCGTCCCAATGCCAGGAAATCTGACATTGGAATGCGCAGCCGGTCCTGGACGAAATACCGGAAGTGGCGCTCCACCAGTTCGGGGGCAAATCGGTCAAAGCCAGCCTCTACCGGAGTGTGTGTTGTGAAGAGGTTGCCGGCCCGAGTGACCGTGAGCGCAGCATCAAAGGATACCTTTGCATCTTCCATATAGTTCAGTGCCCGTTCCAGGACCGCAAAGGCTGCGTGGCCTTCATTGAGATGGCAGACCTCGGGCCGGATTCCGAGTTCACGAAGCAGCCGCCATCCACCGATTCCCAGCACCTGTTCCTGGCTGATACGTAGTTCCGGTCCGCCGCCGTAGAGTTCACTCGTGATGCCCCGGTACTCAGGCAGGTTTGCCGGATCGTTGCTGTCAAGCAGGTAGAGCTTTGCCCGGCCGGCTTCTACCTCCCAGGCGCGAACCCAAAGCCGGAAACCGGGTAGTTCGAGCGCAATGCGCAGCCATTCGCCGTTTGCTTGGCGTACCGGCTGGATGGGCAGTTGGCCGGGATCGTTGAAAGGATGCAGCGCCTCCTGCCGGCCGTCCGCATCAATGCGTTGGCGAAAGTAGCCAACTTGATACAACAAGCCCACGCCGACCACAGGAACCCCGAGGTCACTGGCGGCCTTCAGCTGATCTCCGGCCACGTTGCCGAGACCACCGGAATAAATCGGCAGGGCATCGCTCAGCATGAATTCCATGCTGAAGTACGCGACTCTCCCGAACGGAGGTTTGCTGTACGCTTTCTGGAACCAGCTGGAAGACTGTTCGCGCCGCTGCCGTCTTTGGACAACCTCGTCGAGATTCTTCTGGAACTGTACGTCGGACATGAGAGCCTTCAGCTTTTCCTGCGATACGGTCTGGAGCATGACCCACGGGTTCCGGGTCAACTCCCATAACTCCGGATCGAGTTGGCTCCATAGTTCGTCCGCGGCATGGTTCCATGACCATCGCATGTTAAGCGCAATCTCTGTCAAAGTCTCCATCACTGACTTGTCGGGGGAACGTTCTGATTTCATGTCAAGCTCCATTCGGGATCGGGGTTATCCGGCAGTTTGCAACGCCACAATATACTGATGCATGCAGGGAAGATAAGTCGTATCCCAGGGATCAATAAAACTTATCGGAGAACATAAAAATTGATCGGACGGCGCACAACACTTCAACGGAAATGGGAGTCTAACTGATTGGTGCTTTTGACGCAGTCAGAAGGAGTCTTTCGACAAATTGTCAGCCCGAAGCCCACTTACGATGATCATCAAACAGGCTCAGAAGAGAGTTCTCAGCATGGGAACACGGGTGCCGAGCCAGTGTCCCTCATGGAGACAGATATTTAAGCCCCACGCTCTCGGGCTAATCGGACTTGCAATTGCGGTCGTCCTTTGGGGGGGGCGGTTACAAACTGTCCCTTTATCACCGCCATGCGGCCCCTTCGTCGCGGATCCCGGTTGCCAAATTATGGATCGAGTCGCGTAACGCTTCCGTCACGGCGGCTTCCAGACTCAAGACCAAGTCTCATCTCATCCCCGCTTCACAGGTTTTTCCCGCACCCATTCAGCGGTTTCCCCGCCCCGGCCGTGCCGTCGCCAGCATTCTTCCCGTATGCAGGTGCGGCGTTGCATATTTCGATTTCCTGATCCCATTCCGCTCTCCCCCTCCACATCACTTCTGCCTGGCATAGTTGGCGCTGCGGTTCCGTGACTGAGTTGGCGCCGTTGCAGCGTGCTATGAAACGAACTGTATCTCGGCGTTTTCTCAGTGGAGGAACACACTATGTATTCCCTCTGGCTCCTGCTTGCAATGGTGCTGGCAGCTCCCTTGTACTACGTATGGCAGATTAGACGATTTGGAAGGCGCGAACTCCGCGAAAGCATACCATCCATTTCAGAACCGTCCACCCATCCTGGGATCGTACTCAAGTCGACCGGAGTACAAACCCGAATGATGAAATGGATCTCCATCGGCGAGTTTATGGCGGTTCTCACAAAGTGCAGTGATCTCATCGTGATCGATCTTAGAGCGGACGCTCCGTGGGTCCCATTTCCGATCCCAACCGCGTTCGTGCTTCCCGTCACGCCGAACGAACTGGCTAAGGTATTAGAGTGGCTTCCCGCGGACAGAACCGTGGCATTCTGCGGCGCTTCCAACCTCTGTATCTTCATGATCGAGACAAGTCAGTGTATTGAGGGTTCAGCGCCTCTCTATGTTCTGGAAGGCGATCTTGACCTCGCGGAGGTTGCGTGAACAGCCTTCGCCAAGTCCTTAAAAGCGTCGACGGGAAACCAATCACAAACGTGAACCAGACGGATGTCCGGAGGGCAGAGACGATCCACATACTCTGTGTAGGTCCGGTGGATCGGAGCTATATGGTCCACGATGTATTACTTGAGGTGCCAAACTCGCAGCTTTTGATCGTAACCGATTATCGGGAACTTTGGGTTATTCCGAAGCAGGGAGCCATTCACCTGGTAATCCTTCACAACACACTCTCCTTGTTTGAACTTGAGGAAGCATGCCGGTTTATTCGCCAGCAATGGCCTCACGCCAGAATTCTTGTTGTTCGTAGGGGAGGGGGTTTTCTTGATGATGAATTGTACGACGACCGCGTGATCCCCACAGTTGACTCGGGGGTTCTGTTTACCACAATTGAGCGGCTTACAAGTGGACGGCATGAGCGGAGGTTCGGAAATGCTGAGCTTTAGCACAGGAGCTCCAGATTTGGCCGATACGTCGGCTTTGCCTGAAAGCGGCGGACTAGAGGAGGTGTCGAACTCGGTATCTGCGTCGGATGCGGAATCAGGGCCGAGTGCCTGGGACGGTAAGCTCGCACTGTTTTTGCAGGTCGCTCAGCAGCGTCGGACGCAGCTGCTGTGGCTGGCAAGGCGCTTTGCAAACAGTCGGGAAGAAGCCGAGGACATCGTGCAGGAGGGGCTCTTGAAGGCATTCAAACATCTGTCGCAGTTTCGCGGTGAGTCTCAGATGAGCACCTGGCTTGGAGTAATTGTGCAGAACGCCGGACGCGAGTGGGTTCGAACGAGAAAGAGGCGGGTTTTTCAGCCGCTAGAGTATGTAAGTGATAAGGATGACGATTCCGTCGCGTACGATCTTCCTGATCCTGGTCGAGATCCCGAACAGAGTTGCGGGCACAGGGAAATGGAAAATATCCTTCTCTCCGAAATTGCCGAATTGAACTCTGTCTGCATGAGCGCTATACAGAGGTGCACCATTGAAGGACTCTCGCATCTTGAGGCGGCGAATGAGCTCGGCGTGAACGTCTTCACCATCAAATCGCGAATTCATCACGCGAAACGAATGCTGAAACGAGCGGTGCGCCTGCGCGATGGCGGGCGAAATAGACTATCGCGTTCATTGGAACCAACGCCTTGGTGATTCATCGCATCAGGGATCGGCAGGAGGGTACCGGCCAGGTGATAATCCGTATCTAAAAGTCGGCATGGCCGTGAATGGGATAGATTCTTGTTCGTGTTCGGAGAATGCCGGAGTTTGGCCGCTTGCGCCACAAGGTGCGTTTGCTTCAATGACTTCCGTTTGTATTTTTCTCATCGTGAACGGTTAACTGGACAGTGCTGAGTTC
>PKXI01000171.1 GCA_003133425.1 Acidobacteriaceae bacterium | reverse complement strand
TCAAGTCGACGCGACCACCAGGGAGCGGCGACCCTACACCAGGCTCAACAGGGCACACCAACTCTGGTTTCGCTCTAACGATAGAGTCCGCGCAGCTGCATGTAGTCGGAGACGGCATCCGGCACCAGCTCGTGGCCCACTAAGTAGCTTCCCCCGGCATCCTGGGCCTGCGCCCGGGCCTGCTCTCGAATGCGCGACGCGCTGATCTCCACATCCAGCCCCGGCAGCAGGTAGAACGGCGTTCGTTGCCCAGCCCAGTTTCCAGTGTTGCTCAGCAGCGAATAGCGCCGGACCTCAACATCGGCTCTGTCCACGTTCGCTTCTGCCATCTCCGCGGCCGTCGCGGGTTCCATCGTCAACCCCGGCGGCAGCAGAGCTTTCAGGTCTTCCAGCGGCTGTCCTGGCCGCGAAGCGACGATCAAGGGCGCCACAAAAGGAATCTCCGCAGCCCGATGCCAGCGCCGCAAACCCACGAATGAGTCAGCGCCCATCAGGCAATAGAGCGCGCACCCCGGCGCCAACTCCTTCCGCAGACTCTGCAGCGTTTCGAGTGTGTAGTTGGGAATACCCGAGGGCCTGGGCGCGTCGGCAACCGAGATCCGGAACCCTGCTTCGCCGGCGATCGCTAGCCGAGTCATGGCGACACGATCGTCAAAGCCGGCGGTAGACCCAACAGGCTTCAGCGGCTGTGCGCCCACCGGGGCAAAAAGCACGGTATCCAGCCCAAGTGCAGCGCGGGCGGCACGTGCCACAGCCAGATGGCCCAGGTGTGGAGGGTCAAAGCTACCGCCGAAAAATGCGATGCGGCTGCCTTTGGATGGCGGGCTCATTCGTTCATCCTACCCTGCCAGGCACACGTCAATCGGATAGAATCAAGCCAGCTGCTATGCGCTATCTCATTGCCATCCTGGCCCTCGCCGGTATCGTGGTTTCCTTGTTGGCTCTTCAGGTTCACTACACCACCGGCACCGAGCCTTGTTCCATCAACGAAAAGTGGGACTGCGGCATCGTGAATCACAGCTCGTACTCCAAGTTCGAGCATGTTCCGGTAGCGGCCATCGGCATCGCCGGTTACCTGGTGCTCGCGCTGTTGGCCCTCGTTCGGCGGCGCGCCCTGCTCTTTGTTGCCACGCTCGTCGGGCTGGGATTTGCTCTCTATCTCACCCACATCGAAAAAGACATTCTTCAGGTTTGGTGTCTCTACTGCGTCATCTCCCAGGGATTGATTGCGCTGCTCACACTGCTCAGTCTTGGCTGGCTGTTCTCCGAGAAACTAGCAAAACTGCGCGGGAAAAAGCACTTCTGAGCCCCAACTCGCCGAACACCCTTTCGCACCCGTCCCGCGCTGATAAAATTGATCATATAAATGATTAAAGAATGGTATGCGCGCTGGATGTATGAGTGGGAAACGCGGCTGACCACGCGCGACGAAAACCGCGTGGTGCGACCGCTGGAGTGGGGCTTCGAGTGGATCGCGCCTTTCCTTGAGAGCAATGGCCTTGGAGCCGCTCTGCCCGGTCCTGAGGTGGAGCACGACAAAGCTGCTGCCGAAGCCGCGATGGTCCGCGTCAACCAACTCCTCATCCACCATAGCGACGCTTTTTTCGGTTACGAGCGCCCCACCGACTTCCGCCTCGAAGAACGGCATCCGGAGCTATTCCCCACCAATGTCCGTCCGGAAACCCTGGCCCAGGAAGCCGCGATCCGCCAGCAAGCCGCCGATGGAAAACTGGCCCCTGCCCAGTTTCTCCGCTTCACCTCGCCGGAGCGCACACCCTACCCCGAAAACGACCTGGTCAACGCCCGCTGGTACCCGGCCCCGGCGCACAAAGATCCGGCCCGGCCCAAACAGGCCATCGTGGTGCTGCCGCAGTGGAACTCCGATGGCTTCAGCCACAACTCCCTTTGCACCATCTTCAATCGCATGGGCATTTCGGCGCTGCGCCTCTCCATGCCCTACCACGACATTCGCCGCCCCGCCGAGCTCGAGCGCTCCGACTACTCCGTCAGCGCCAACATCGGCCGCACACTCATGGCCTGCCGCCAGGCAGTCATAGAAATTCGCTGCTGCCTCGATTGGCTTCAAGAGCAGGGATACGAGCATTTCGGCGTCCTCGGAACCAGCCTCGGTTCCTGCTATGCCTACCTGGCCAGTGCCCACGATCCGCGCATCCGCGTCAACGCCTTCAACCACGCATCTACCGCGTTTGGAGACGTAGCCTGGGCCGGGCAAAGCACCCGCCACGTAAAGCAGGCGCTTGAAGATGCCGGCCTCACTCAAGATCGTGTGCGCGACCTGTGGGCCGCGGTCAGCCCCTGCTACTACTATCCGAAAATTGTCAGCGAGGCAGCCGGTGGACCGCTCAAGAAGGTGTTGCTGGTCTACGCCAACTACGACCTCACCTTCCCCAAGGAGTACTCGCTCCAGGTAGTCGACGCTTTTCGCCGCTACGGCCTCGACTTTGAGCCCCGCGTACTGCCATGCGGCCACTACACCACCGGCGAAACGCCCTACAAGTTCATCGACGGCTGGTATATGGGCTGGTTTGTCTACCGCGCTTATAAGGCTCTGCGAGAAGAGAAGGCATCCGGTTTAACTCCGATCGTCGCATCTCCGAGCGAGGTCGAAGAGGAAGCGGTTTCCAGCTAACGCACCGCACTCAAATCCAGCCTAAGCATCTTCGCGGGGTCAAGATANNGTCGCGCCGCTCAGCCCCAGCCGTTCGCCTGCCGCGACATGCTGGCCTTCGTGCACATCAATCCGGCTCAAATGCATCGAGAGCGTGTACAAGCCCAGTCCGTGATCGACGACAACGATGTTCCCCTCGTAGTAGAGCGGCCTCGCCAGCACCACAACGCCGCTGTTGCCGGCCCGCACCGGCGTTCCCAACCGGGCGCGAAAGTCCATCCCCTTGTGAATGCTGGCCAGCTCGCCGTTGAACATGCGCCTGGTGCCGAAACTGTCGGTCGGCGTCGCGGTCACAGGGGCGCGAAAGTTGCCGCTCCAAAGCGGTTCGCTTGCACTTGCCGCAAACACCTTCTCCTTCAGCTGAGCCTCTTCCTTGATCCGTTTCAGTTCGTCCGGACTAGGCTCCACAAACCTGGGCGCCACAGTCAGCGATCCGGTGCGGTAGTGGGCCGCAATAATCTCAACCGTGCGGCTCAGGTCGCGCACCCCGCCGCCCTCATTCACTTTGATCTGNNTGTGTGTCCCATCCATTCGCCGTTGATCTTTGCAGTAGCAGGCGCCTCCACATGAATCAGCACCGGCGACCCGGCCACCACAACCGCAGGCGTAATCGTGACGGCGGACGCCTGCGCACAAGTACGTCCAGCCAACAATCCGCCGACCAGCAGAAAAAGAAGTACCGGAGCCGCCAGCCGCACACCTGGGAATCGAGAAAGCCGCATTGTCACAAGCATAACGGTGATCCGCGCCAAGTGTTAGCTGCATCGGCTACTGGTCAGCATTTGGCCTTGGATGAGCAGCCTTCCAAGCAGCCTCGCGATCCTGGACCGCGGCCAGTTCATCCGCGGTAATGTGCATTCCGACCATCTGCCGGTTGGCTGCGTATTGCGCCTGCTTCGGTCCCTTTACCGCAGCAGCCAGATCCAGCCAGTAGTAGGCCTCAGCGTAGTTTTGCTCAACCCCCTGGCCCATCGAGTAGAGCGTGCCCATCGTTCCCTGCGCGGTCACGTCTCCCTGGTCCGCCGCCTTCAAATACCACGCCGCAGCCTGCGCCATGTCGCGCGGAAATCCCTTGCCCCCATCGCGATAGAGCGCTGCCAGGTGGAGCTCCCCGCCAATATCGCCCTTGTCTGCCGCTTTTTGGTACCACTCAGCCGCAAGCTTGTAATCCCGCGCCACGCCCGTTCCCGCCGCATAGCTCTCGCCAACCGCTACCTGCCCCGCCGCGTCCCCGGCATTCGCCTTCGCCAGCAGAACCGGATCGATACCCGCTTGCTGCGGAACCCCCTGCTCCGCTCCCGCCATCTCCCCCGCCACAAGCATCACAGCAGCAACCATCGTTATTGCGACAAGTGCAACCAACTGCGTTCTCAAAGATTTCTCGACCATTTATCCGAAACCATAGCAGATTCCGCCGCACCAGAAACACATTCCAGTGCAGCTCCACGCGCGATCCGGGCCTGCATCCTCCCACACTCCCCTACTCCGCCCTCAACGCCCGCATCGGATCAATCGAAGCCGCGCGCCGCGCCGGAATGAATCCAGCCACGGCGGCACAAATCACCAGAACCACGGTCGCGCCAAGGAGCGCCGAAGGATCGTAGCCGCTAACCCCATAAAGCATGCCGGCCATCAGGTGACCGGCCAGGAACGCAGCCGGAATGCCAAGTCCGAGGCCAAAGAGAATCTGCCAGACCACACTGCGCAGCACCAGAACCACAACGCCGTACCGCGGAGCCCCGAGCGCCATGCGAATACCGATCTCGCCAGTGCGCCGCGCCACAAAATAAGACATGACGCCATATAGCCCAACCGACGCCAGAATCAGCGCGAGAACGCCGAAGAGGCTTGTGAGCCGTGCGATCAGACGATCCTGATTGAAGTTGCCGGCCACTACGGAATCGTAGGAAATAAAGTGAAAAATAGTCAGATTCGGATCGACGCCGGCCAGCGTTCTGCGGATCAAAGCCTCGGCGCCTTGCTGTGGACTTGTGAAGTTGAGAATGATGGAACCCACGAACATCGAACTCTTTTCCGCCCCGTCCAGATCCGCCTCCTTGAAGCCGGTGAACCGCTGGGCCAGCGGCTGCAGAAAGAGCGGGCGAACCTCCCGGCGCGGAGTGGTCAGCTTGAAGTCGGCGAAGACGCCCACAATCTCAAAGAGGCCGGAGTATTGAGGCAAATCCGTGCCGAAGTGCTTGCCGATTGGATCCTGATTGGGAAAGAACAGCTTGGCAAAGGTCTGATTGACGAGGACAACCGGCTGCGTGGCAGATGTGTCCTGGTCATTGAATCCACGGCCGCGTACAACCGGTACGCCAATCGAATCGAGAAAGTGTGTGCTCGCGCGGTCCCAGGTGGAAAAGCTAATGTCGTTGGGTCCTGGCGCAGGATGACCCTGCTGGATGACACGCGCACCCCACATGTTGCCGCCGAGTGGGACGTACCGGACCAGGCTCATATTGGCCATGGCTGGCAACGCGGAGAAACGATCCTCAATTTGCCGGTAGAGCGCGGGAAGCCGATCAACGGTGTAGCCCGCGCCCTTCGGATCGAAGTCCAGCACATAACGATTGGCGGTGGCGATGCCGAGGTTCTGGTGTTCGAGATTACGAAGCGATTTGGTCATCAGAAAGGCACCCGCAAGCAGGACAATCGACATTGCAACTTGAAGCACAACCAGCGCCCGTTGCGGCAGTGAAGAGCGATCGCTCACAGATCCGTTGCTCCTGTTGAGGCCGCGAAGCGCCTCGGCAGGCTGAGCCTGCGACGACAACCACGCCGGAGCCGTGCCGAACAGGACGCCGGTCAGCAGGGACACTGCGAACGCAAATCCCAGCACCGCCAGCGAAGGACTAGCTTGGACCGGCATGTTTCGGGCCTCGGGAAACGCGAGAGCCAGCATCATATGCGACCCGGCATAGGCAAAGGCCAATCCCGAAACTCCCCCAATCGAGCTCAGCAGCACACTCTCGGTAAGAATTTGGCGGACCAGTCTGTGCCGCGCCGCGCCGAGGGCCATGCGCACGGCCACCTCCGATCGTCGTGCCGTGCTGCGCGCCAGCAGCAGATTGGCGATGTTCGCGCAGGCAATGAGCAGCACCACGCTGGAGAGGATCATCAGCAGCCGCAGCCCAGCCCCCGTCTGCTGCTGCAGTTTCTGGATGCCGCCGCCGCCGGGAGCCAGGACAACATGCTGTTTGGGAATTAAGGCCGCTCCGCCGTGGCCGGTATATTTCGGGCGTGTCACCAGCCATTGCCGCAGAACTACCGAGAGCCTGGATTGCAGCTCTTCTAGATTGACGCCCGGACGCAGCCTGCCCAGCGCGTAGAGCCAGTCCGTATCGTCTTGCATCAGTGAGGAGTTGTTTGCCCCTTCCATCATCGGCTCGCTCGCCAACGGCATCCAGAAGTCGGGCGGAATTTGAATCACGCGATCGCCAAAGAAACCCGGCGGTCCAATGCCGGCCACGGTGAATGGATGTGTCTGCACAAAGAGCGTCGAACCCACGATCCCTGGATCGCCGGCAAACTCCGTCTGCCACGCCTGGTAGCTAAGAACCACAGCCGGAGCCGCTCCGGGCCTGTCGTCGCTTTCGCTTAACGGGCGCCCCGCATATACGCCCACGCCGAGCGTGGCGAAATAGTTGCCGGAGACGTATTCCGCGCGCATCGGCTTGGCCGGCGCCGACCCGCTGCGCACGCTGAAGCTGATCCCGCCTGCCTCTACGGCTGCTAATTGTTCAAACTCCGCCGCCTGCTTGAAATGAAGATAAAGATCGTAGGAGAAGAGGTCGAAGTCGCCATTATCGTTCTGAAAACTATCAAAGTAACAGCAATCGTCCGCGTCGCCAATCCGATAGAGACGCGAAGGATCGGCCACGGGTAGAGAGCGCAGCAGAATGCCCTGTACCAGCGTGAAAATGGCCGTATTAGCGCCGATGCCGAGCGCCAGAGTGATCACGGCAGTCAGCGTAAATCCGGGCGATTTGCGCAACTGCCGTAGCGCATAGCGAATGTCCTGCCCCAATACTTCAAGAAACGGAACTTCCCGCCGCACCCGGTATTGCTCCGTTATCTGCGTGACGCCGCCGAAGTCGCGCATGGCCGCCGTCCGCGCCTCTTGCGCCGTCATTCCACGCCGCACATTTTCTTCCACAGCAAACTCGATGTGCGCGTGCACCTCTTCATTCAACTCTTCATCCAGCTTGCGTCTGCGGAACAATGCCGCGCAGCGGCTGATCAGAATGCGTATCCACTCCATCGCAGCCTCCTAGTTCGACGGCGCCAGAAATCGCGCCATCGTCGCCGCAATCCGCTCCCAGTTCTCGGTCTCCTTTTCAATCTGCTTGCGCCCCGTTCGGCTCAGGGAATAGAACCTGGCGCGGCGATTGCTCTCCGACGTCCCCCACTCCGCCTTCACCCATCCCCGCTGTTCCAGGCGAAGCAGTGCGGGATAGATGGTTCCCTGGTTCAGGATCAGCCCGTTGTCGCTCACCTGCTCGATTCGCCGCGCAATGCCGTAGCCGTGCAGCGGCCCCATCGATTCCAGGGTCTTCAGCACCATCAGGTCCAGTGTCCCTTGCAACACATCCGTTTTATCGTTGCCCATCGCTGCTCCTGTTGTTGTTCAACAGGTACAATGCGCCTGCTATAGGCAGAATGTCAACAGGAAAGTTGGCCGAGGGCGATTCGCCCGGCGTGTCTGCCCGGTGCAGGGAAATGAACTCCCGCGAAGCGATGCCCCATCAGCTGTGCATTACATGCGCATCCTATAGCAGCTGCACAGAATGGGATCGTTCCTCAGAGGGCTTTCCGCAGCCCCGCTAAACCTGATCCCGCAGCAGGGCCCTGATTCCTTCCAGGACTGCCAAATGCTTTCCAATACGCTCCCGGCTTCCCGCACTGCCTGCATGATCAACCTATTTGAGTTTTTCATCGTTTCCTCATCATATTCGCTTAAGCAAATATGTTAATTCTCAATATACCGGCGCTTAACATATACGTCAAGGCAAATATGTAGCCGCCGAGAAAAATATTTGATGTACCGCGATCCGAATTCCCCGGACTTTTGCCGGCGCAGCAAAGAGGCTAAAATCTGGATATGACTGACCGCATGTCTCTCACCCTCGCCCAGGCCGACCCTGACGTAGCCGCCGCACTTGACCACGAAACTCTCCGCCAGCACGAGGGGCTGGAGATGATTGCCAGCGAAAACTTTGTCTCCGAAGCAGTGCTGGAGGCGGCTGGCTCAATCTTTACCAACAAATACGCCGAGGGCTACCCCGGCCGGCGCTATTATGGTGGCTGCGAATACGCCGACATCGTTGAAAACCTGGCCCGCGACCGCGCCAAGCAGATCTTCGGCGGCGACCATGTCAACGTGCAGCCGCACTCCGGTTCGCAGGCCAATGCCTCGGCCTACGCGGCGGTCCTGCAGGCGGGCGACACCATCCTCGGCCTCGACCTGGCGCATGGCGGCCACCTGACCCACGGACACAAGCTGAGTTTCAGCGGCAAGCTCTACCGGCCCACCTTTTACCATGTCCGCCACGACACCGAACTAATCGACTACGACGAGCTTGAATCCATCGCCGAGCGCGAAAGGCCCAAGGTCATCATCGGCGGCGGCAGCGCCTACCCCCGCCTCTGGGACTTCGCCCGCATGCGTCAGATCGCCGACAAAGTAGGCGCGGTCTATATTTTCGACATGGCCCACATCGCCGGCCTCGTCGCCGGCGGCGTGCATCCTTCGCCAGTGCCCCACGCGCACATCACCACCACCACCACACACAAAACGCTCCGTGGCCCCCGCGCCGGCCTCATTATCTGCGGGCAAGATCTCGCCGCCGCAGTTGACAAGGCAGTCTTTCCCGGCCAGCAGGGCGGTCCCCTCGTTCACATCGTCGCCGCCAAGGCAGTGGCCTTCGCTGAGGCGTTGCGCCCGGAGTTCCGCACCTACGCCGCGCAAATCATCGCCAACGCCAAGGTTCTGGCGCAAGGCCTTCAAGAGGCTGGCTTCCGCATCGTTTCCGGAGGCACTGACAACCACCTCATGCTGGTCGACGTCTTCCAGAAGGGCATCCTCGGCTCCGAGGCCGAACTGGCCCTCGGCAAGGCCGGCATCACCGTCAACAAAAACTCCATTCCTTACGACACCAATCCCCCGCTCAAGCCCTCGGGAATTCGCGTAGGCACGCCCGCGCTCACCACTCGCGGCATGAAGGAGCCGGAGATGCGCATCATCGCCGCCTGGATCGCAAAAGCCCTCGACCTGCGCAACGACGATGCAGCTCTCGAGCGCATTCGCGGAGAAGTAGCCGAGCTGGCCAATCAGTTCCCGCTCTATGCCTGGCGGCGCGCACCGGTAGCGGTCGCAGGTTAGGCAGCGGGTCAGTTTGAAGGGTACGGACTTTACAGGCTGCGGAAAAACTCATTTCAGCGCGAGATAAGCGAGGTTTTGTAACAGGGCATGACTTCAGTCATGCCGCAAGTAACTCAAAATAGACGTGGGCTTTAGCCCCTGCGGGAATTCTTTCAGTGCCCCGGATCAGATCATGGCCTTTTTCCGCAGCCTGTTTAGCCCGTACATCAATTCTGCAAAATTATCGCGGGCCGTCCCCTTTTTTCTTCGTGCCAAAGCCACTGGCTTCGCGCGAAATATACACGCCTGCCCGCCAGGCGATAAGATTGCCAGTTCACGCAGAGTTGGCATCCGCGCGTATGCAACGCAGTCGCCACTCGAGATCGATTCGCATTCATCGAGGCCGAAAAAATGAAACGCAGTTTTATTCGCCTGTTTGCTATCGCATGCAAACGTATCTCCCCCGCGATAGCCCTTCTCTTCATCTGTGCAGCAATTCTTGGTGCAGCCCCTCTTCGTGCCGCTTCCGACGCCCCCATCATCCTCACCGGCGCCGACCGCCGCCCGGTCACTTCGCTCAACGGCGACTGGGCCTCCATCGTCGATCCTTATTTCTCAGGGCTCTTCAGTTTCCATCACGAGGAGAAGAAAGAGGGCTGGTTCCTCAATCAGAAGGCCATGCCCACTGATACCCAGCCAGTCGAGTATGACTTCTCCAAGGCGCCCAAGCTAAAGGTACCCGGCGATTGGAACACGCAGAGTCCGTCGCTCTTCTACTACGAAGGACCGATCTGGTATGAGCGCGACTTCACTTACCAGCCAAAGGAACATACGCACGTCTTTCTCCACGTCGGCGCGGCTAACTATCGTTCATGGTTCTGGGTTAACGGAAAGAAAGTCTGCGAGCACGAAGGTGGTTACACATCCTTCAACTGCGAAATAACTGGCGTAGTCCACGACGGCGCCAACTTCGTAGTGGCTGCGGTCGACAATACGCGCCGCCCTGACAACGTGCCCACTCTCGAAACCGACTGGTGGAATTATGGCGGACTTACCCGCGAAATCTCGCTCATCGCTGTCCCTGACCAATTCATCGATCAATACGACTTACACCTGAGCCACAGTGCCCCAGGCGCAACCAACGATTCTGTGATCGAAGGATGGGTGCATTTAATAGGCGCGCAGCCCGGAGCCAGCGTCGATGTTGAGATACCCGAGTTACATGCAAAGACCACAGCCGTTGTCGGCGACGGAGATCGCGCACTGATTCACCTCAGCGTTCAAGGTCTCGAACGCTGGTCGCCGGAGACTCCAAGACTTTATAAAGTCAATCTGCGGTCCGGAAAAGATGCAATCGACGAGCTGATGGGATTTCGCACCGTCGAGACCCGCGGCACCGAGATACTACTCAATGGGAAACCGATCTTTCTGCGCGGAATTGCCATTCACGCCGAGGCGCCCTATCGCACCGGCCGCGCCTACTCAGACAAAGACGCCGAGATATTACTCGGCTGGGCCAAAGAATTAGGCTGCAACTATGTCCGCCTCGCGCACTATCCGCACGACGAAACCATGCTGCGTGCGGCAGACCGCATGGGGCTCCTCGTGTGGTCAGAGAATCCTGTGTACTGGGCGCTCCAATTCGACAATCCCAAAGTACTCGACAAAGCAGAACAGCAGTTGGAAGAGGAGATTAACACGTCGCGCAATCATGCGGCCATCATCCTCTGGTCAATGGCAAACGAGACGCCCGCCACCGAAGCCCGCACCCGCTTTATTACCACCGAGGCCGAACTCGCGCGTCAGCTTGATCCCACCCGTCTTATCACGGCAGCGCTGCTGGTGCGCGCGGAAGGCACCACAAAAATCGTTGACGATCCGCTGGGCAAAGCTCTCGATGTAATCGGCACCAACGAATACATCGGCTGGTATGAGCAGAAGCCTGAGACTGCTGATGTAACAGAGTGGCGCATAGCCTACCAGAAACCAATGATCATGAGCGAGCTTGGCGGCGACGCCAAGGCCGGCCTGCACGGCGGACCCAATGATCGCTGGACCGAGGAGTATCAAGCCAACATCTATCGTCACCAATTGGGTATGTTGAACAGGATCCCTCAACTTAGAGGAATGAGTCCGTGGATTCTTATGGATTTTCGCTCTCCCAACAGACCGCTTGCAGGCATTCAGGATGGATTCAACCGCAAGGGGCTTATCTCCGACCAGGGCCAGAAAAAGCAGGCGTTCTATGTGCTGCAAAAAGCATACAAAGAAATGACTGTAGGCAAGCCCGATTGAATTGCGCAGTCACGAGAGCACTTTCGATTTGAGTGTTCACACAACTTTGGGTGCCCCATCCTTGCAGCAGCTTCATCGCTGCAAGGGTGGGATAGCACGAACCTCAACCGAGTGGCTTTTCTGTTCCCTGATCCATGTATGGGTGCCCCATCCTTTGTGCGCCTGTTGCACAAAGGGTGGGAGACAGCAGATATCCATCTAGAAGTAACTCGTCAGGTAGAAAACCATCTGGCGGACAAATGAAATATTCTTCAAGCCATTAGTCATTTGCCAAACTGTGCAAAAGCGGAATTCTAAGTTATGCTTGACCTATGGCTATTGACTCCATCCTCGCACAAATTGACGCAGAAATCGCACGCCTGACGCAAGCAAGATCGCTGTTGGCAAACTTCGGATCGGTTACTGTCAAGGCAACTCAACCTGAAGCCAAAAAGGCGCCTGCCAAGGCCAAGAGAAGGAAGAAGCGCGTAATGAGCCCCGAAGCGCGCAAGCGCATTGCCGACGCGCAGCGCAAGCGCTGGGCCGCTCAGAAAGCCAAGACCAAGGGCAAGTAAAATTATAAGTAATCTGCAGGCTCTTCTTTCCCGCGCTCACCCCATTCGCCGCCGTCCGATGCGCAGCGCGGATGTTGCATTCGTCTATCGTCACCGCGGCGCGGGAACGCCCCACATGAAAACTTACAGGTAATCCCGGCATTGATGGCCGCTCCCGGAGCGCTGTAAGTGTCCTCCGCCGACGCGACCTTCGACGCGAATGGCAAAATCGTGATCTCAGCCGAGGCGCATCACGCACTCGACAAATATCTCGAGCTTGTCCCCGAAGGACCCCACGCTCCAAACGTAAAGCAAATGCTGGACTCCGCTGCAAAGTAAGGTGCTGCAGCAGCGCAATAATTTTTATCCGATTCCTGACATCACCAGCATGCGCGGCTCGGTCATCTCTTCCATCGCAAAGCGAATGCCTTCACGACCCAGCCCCGACTCCTTCACACCGCCGTAAGGCATCGGATCGAGGCGCCAGTTGGGGCTGTCACCCACGATCAGTGCGCCCACCTCCAGTTCGCGATAGGCAGTCAGAATGCGGCCTGCGTCGCGCGTCAGCAAGCCGGCCTGCAATCCATACTTCGAGTGATTCACGTCGGCAAGTGCCTCTTCAAAATCATCGTAAGGCTCAATCACCACAACCGGACCGAAGACCTCCTCATCGCGCACCTTCATGCCAGGCTTGGTCCCGGTCAGGATTGCGGGCGTTACCATCGAGCCCTGCCTCTCGCCGCCTGCGATAAGCTTGGCTCCGCCCTCCACAGCCTCCTTCACCCACGCCTCAACGCGCTCCGCTTCGCTTTGCCGGATCAGCGGGCCCACCTCGGTTGCCTCATCGGACGGATTGCCGGATACGAGCTTGGCCGTATGTTCCACGACCTTCCATAGGAAACTCTGAAAGACATTGCGCTCCACAAACACGCGCTGCACGCTGACGCACGACTGGCCCGCGAAACCAAAAGCTCCATGTGTGGTGCGTGAGGCCGCTTCTTCCAGATCAGGCCAGTCCCCGTGGACGATCAGCGCAGCATTGCCGCCCAGTTCCAGCAGCACGCGCTTGCGTCCGGAGTGAGCCTTAAGATCCCAACCCACCTTGGCCGAACCCGTAAAGCTCACCAGCTTCACGCGATCTTCCTTCTCGGCGAGCCACGCGGTGTCAGCATTGTCCAGCGTCAACACCGCCAGCGCCTCCTGGGGCCAGCCCGCCTTCAGAATCACCTCGCCCAGTGCCAGCGCAGTAAATGGAGTTTGCGGCGCCGGCTTCAGAATCACAGGGCAACCTGCGGCTAGCGCGGGCGCAATCTTGTGCGCCACCAGGTTCAACGGAAAATTGAACGGAGTAATCGCAAGTATCGGCCCGACTGGAAAACGCTGCACCAGTCCCCAGCGGCCCTCGTTACCTTCCGTCAGGTCCAGCGGAAGGCTCTCGCCGCCCAACCGCGCAGATTCTTCTGCAGCCGTCTTGAAGGTAACCACGGCGCGATCCACCTCAACCCGCGCCTGCCGCACCGGCTTGCCCGCCTCGGCAACAATCAGTTGCGCGAACCGCTCCTTCTGCTCGATCAGCGCGGCGGCCACATCTTCAAGAATCTCGCGGCGCTTCCAGCGCGGCAGTGCGCGCGTGCGGCGCAGGCTGGCCACGGCGTGGTTCACGGCCTGGCGCGCGTCGGCCCGGGTTGCAACCGTCACCCGGCCCACCAGCCCCTGGTCCCACGGCGACCGAACCTCAAGCGCTTCCCCGTCGATCCATTCCTTGCCGCACAGCAGAAATCCCGTTTGTGTTCCCGGCCGCATCTTCATGGTCTTCGAGCTCCTGTTCCGCTTCTTCACTCAATGGTACAAGCGCAGGCCACGCGGATGTAACAAGGCAAACATTCCCCGCGCCACCAGACCCACGACGAAACGCCAACAAAATCTTTCCCGTTTGGCTACATTGGCTGCGGAAAAACTGACTCAGGCAAACAACCAGAGGCTTTGTAACAGGGCACAGGTGGTGGGTCGGGGTTTTACGGGCTGCGAAAAAACTTAGTCTTGGCACAAAACCACAAGGCTTTGTAACAGGGCACGACTTCAGTCGTGCCGCAAATGTCGCAAAATGAACCTGGGCTTTACAGGCTGCGGAAA
>PKXI01000104.1 GCA_003133425.1 Acidobacteriaceae bacterium | reverse complement strand
CGACTTAGTTCAAACGCCGTTCTCTTCAGACAACCTCTGTGGGCAATTCCAGGGACGAAATTGCGGCTACTGATCCGGCATCAGCATCCTCGAAAGGCTCTCTGGGGACCAATCCAGATTAGGTTCAAGCACTTGCCTGGTTGTCGTCGGGCACGGTGGGCCGCAGAATGTGCCGTGCGTTTAGCGCGTTGCGAATGATCTCCCCTTCTGGATGCTGGTAGACCATGGCGCTTCTTACGTCACCGTGGCCCATTGCGTTCATCACAGCTTTCAGATTTCCGGTCTTTGCCAGCACGAAGCTGCCAAAGTCGTGGCGCGCACAATAGAGGACAAGTTCGCGCGGCAGCCCAGCCGCTTGCCTCGCCCGCGCCCATTGCCGATACACCATCCCTTCCCCAATGTGCTTTCCCTTGTAACGCGATGGCCACACCCAGCCCTCGCTCCGTCCCGCACAGCGCGCCTCGAGAATTTGCTTTACGCGACTGCTCATGGGGATGAACCGACGGCCGGACTCTATCTTGCTATCCGGCGTGAAGATCGTCCCGGCATCGAAGTCTAGGTTCTCCACTCGCATGCAGTAGAGTTCGCGGGCGTTGCGCATTCCCGTGTCGCGCATCACAACGATGATGTCCATCAGCGGCTGCTCGGCCACCGCTGACAGCCTCCTCTCCGCTTCATCGTTCAGGCGGAGCGACCGCCCGCGTTCCTTGAAGAGCGCAAAGTCGGGAACCTCTAAGATCCGCTTGTCCTCCTTGGCTTTCGAATACATCCTGCGCAGTGTTCGCAGCGCGTTGTTGCCGTTCGAGGCCGAGCCGGGAAACTTGAGCTTCTCGACCTCGTCCTTTGTGATCTGGTCCATGCGCATTCCTGCGATTTTCAATTGCTCCAACAATCGCCAGCCGTTTCTGTAATAGCGGCGGCTGTCGGACTCGAGCCGTCCCGTTTCCACCCATTGCAGGAAATCCTTCGAGTATTCACGAAGTGTGGGCGGCTTTTTGTCTAGCGGGTCGCTGCCCTTGATTACAGCAGCGAGTTTGAGAGCGGCAGACTTTTGCGCTCTCGCTTCGTTGGTTTCCTTGGTTGATCCGCGGTAGCGCTCGCCACGTACCGTGAAGTCATACCAGTAATACTTCGATTTGTTCTTTCTGAATAGTTCCACGAGATCACCTCCAAGCAGCCCGCACGGAAGCAACTCGTGTGTTCCGCCTAACGGATCCGAGCGGAACAGCAACATGGTACATCAACTTGCCTTCAATCCCATTAAGGTCGGGGCGTTCCTGCGCGAAGCCAGCACTCGATCGCCGCGGCCGTGATTCACTATTGCCGTCCGCATCGTCAGTAACGGTGCTGTGGTTCGTGGCGTCGAGTGGTTTTTGGGCGTAGCTTTGTTTCAGCCCGATCAGACATCGCTAGCTAGTGGTTGCGGAAAGTCTTAGGTGCCGATGGTCGACGCGGGCGATAATCCCTTATCGTTCACTATCGCGGCGGAAAGGCAACGCCGGTCAAACGCCCGCGCTCCTCAACCTCGCGTTGCCATCGTGGTGGTCTACCAGACTGCAGTGTCATCTGGAGCGAAGCGGAGTCGAAAGACCCGCCATCGGTATGCGGCGACAGCCTTTTGAACGGCCAAACCCCTTGAATATCCGGCATTGCTGTTCGGAAAGCCTCCGCTATTCTATAGGTTCGGAAACAGGACATGGCCGAGGAAACAGGTCTACCCTAGCGACTTTAAGCAGTAACCATCACGGCCAGCAGCTACCACGAAGTGCGGGGCACGCTGTACTTAATCACCAGTTCAAAGTACATCGCGATCGATGACGCTGTCCGAGCCTATTTGCTTATTGCACGTCGGGGCGCTCTGCTCGCACCGAAAGCACTTGCGCGTTCACGCCAGCGCCCGCCGCGCTGGAGGCGGCAAGGAGGATTTCAAATGCGGGGAACGGGGCGGAGCCACCGATGCCCAGGGCACGACGCAGCGCGGCGACTGAATCGGGCTGCAGGCAGAAATCGGCCGCCGCCTCGGTGCCTTCCATCGAGGTTCCCGCAATCATCAGGACATGGCCGCTACGGGAGATGTTCGGGAAATACTCAATGCGGGCATAACTCAGGTGTTGAGTGGCATCGGCCATATAGACGTCCGATTCGCCGGGCTTGGGATGCAGGTTACGGATGCGCACCGGCCGGTCGGGAGCATCCTCTTCGAATTGAAAATTGAACTGGCCTTCGCTGAACATCTGTACCCAGGGGTCGGAATTCGACGCCCCTAATAGGATAAAGTTCCCAGAAAGGAAGTCGCGGGGGCGCATATTCTGAGCGCTTTGCACCTGGACGAGCGGGCTGGGGTCTAGCGCGGCGAACGAGTCCCTGATCCTCATCCCTATGCCGGCATCGCCGACGTTAACGATTTGCCGCTGTTCGAGCACATGCCAGAAATGGATTGCCGACTGGTTTTCCTGGAAAGCCGGCGGCAGTTGCCGGTAGTTTTGGTTTGCATATTCTTCGAGGGTGAAGCGGCGCCGCGACAGAGACTCCAATAGGATCAGCGCCTCGTCCGACATGATCACCTGTACCGGTTCGGCTGCATTTTGAAATATGGATGTGATGAGGTTGGGCGCTGGATTTGGCGGATGCGTGGCGCTCAGAGCCGGGCTGAAATACCGCGCCATCGCGAACCCAAGGAAGAAAGCACCTGCGGCAACAGGAAGAAGCCAGAAGGCAGCGCGATGGAAGCGGCTGGGAGATTTTTTGGAGCGCTCTTCTTCCAACTCAACGCGTTTGCGAAACAGTGGAATGTACCGGCCCTTGGGAATCTCGACGATCCATTCGTCTTCCCGGCCTTCAGTTTCGTAGTATTCGCGGAGTTTGAGCCGCAACTGATGCGCCGACACGCGGACAATGTTGTCGTCTGCGGGATTGTACAACTCGTTTCGCTTGTAGACACGATGCCCGATTTTCTGCTCGGTAATTTCTTCAGGATGCCCGCTTAGTTCCTGGCCGGCAATATAGAAGAGAAAATCGCGCAAAAGGGGAGCCCGAACAAACTGCGAACTCTCCGCAACCTTGCCGATCGCGGTCCATCTTGAATCGCCAGCCAGCTCACGCAAGTTCAGTCCCGAAATACCGCTTGCTGCCACGCAATCAACCCAGCCTGTTCGTTCCGGCACCCAAAGTGAAAATCTCAGAGGCCGCCCGGAACTGCGGTACCTCGATTCCGGTGGGCTTCAAAAAGCAACTCGTCTCCACGGGAGTTGGAGCGGCGGCGTTGGCAGCCCTTCCGGAAACTCGCTCTCCAATCGGAGCGCCAGCTCACCATATTTGCCTGGTATTCACCAATTGGCCGGCAGTTCACCTGTAATCTACAGGTAAATCACTTGACCTGCCGGACTATAGCAGCTCAACATTCGGGGTGTCAATCGCAGTCACGTGGCGGGTGGACGCCTATAACAAACTGATACTAAATATGTTAGCTGCGCGCCTCTCGCTCGAGGCGCAGACCGGAAACTGTCGGAGCCGGAAAAAGGGAGATCGCCGCCCGGCTCAAGGCTCAAGGAATCGTAGAACCATCTGGAGGCAGTTCGATGCAAAGAAATGCAGGTCTATCAAGATGCTGGCGCGCTCGATTCGAGAAGCCGCAAGGTGAATCCATGCCGCTCCAAGGAGCAATTTCCGGGATTCCTTCCGAAAATTCTGGCTTAACCCGAAATCTACTCATTTTCGTAACGGCACGCTCTATCCGCGCTGCTCTCATGCTATTTCTGGCGCTCGCCGTCTACTGGGGGATGTCGACCTTTCCGGGCGCGGCCCAGGGTGTCCCCACGGCTAGTTTGACTGGTGTCGTCGCAGACCCGTCTGGCGCCGTTATTCCCTCGGCGAACGTCCAGGCGGTGAACATGGCCACCGGGGTGAAGAGGAAGGCCGTTTCCGACGCGCAGGGTCGATTCCTGTTCAGCTTCCTATCGCCGGGCACCTACGAATTGCAGGTGTCGGCACCGGGGTTCAGCGATTATCGCCAGACCGGAATCACGCTGGACGCGAACGTGCCGGCCACCGTCAATGTGCACATGGGCTTGAGTTCGGCCTCGTCGGAAGTTACGGTCGCCGCGAATGCCGAGATGATCGATACCGAATCCAGCACCGTGCATCAGATCGTAGGCCAGCAGTACCTGGAGAATCTTCCGCTCAACGGCAGGAACGCAGCCACGCTGGTGACCATGGCGCCGGGAGTGGTGAGCAGCCCAGGCGAATACAACGACTCTTATGCCAACAGCGGCAATGAAGTTGCGTACTCCGTAAACGGGACCTATGGCGACCAGGTAAGTTACAACCTGGATGGAGCGCCGCATAAGGACCTGATCTCCGATATGAACGCGACCTTCCCCAATCCCGATGCGCTCTCGGAGTTCAGCGTTCAGACGAACAACTTCGATGCGCGCTTTGGCGGCGTGGGAGGAGCGGTTGTCAATATCGTCACCAAGTCTGGAACAAACCAGATTCACGGCGACTTGTTCGAGTATGTCCGCAACGGCGGCCTTAATGCCATTAACTATTTCGCGAAAATTCAGGACAAGCTCAAGCGCAACCAGTTCGGCGCAGTTATCGGCGGCCCCATCCTGAAGCACAAGCTCTTCTATTTCGGAAGTTTTCAGGGGACGACGCTCAGCAACATTAGCGAGGGCAATACGGCCTTTGTGCCCACGACAGCAGAGCGCCAGGGCATCTTTCCTACCACTGTAAAGAACCCCGCGACCGGGCAGAACTACGCGAACAACCAGGTGCCGCAGACATCGTGGAACACCCTGAGTTCGAATATGCTGGCCGACATTCCGACCACTCCGGACCCGACCGGCAAGTTGCTGTATTCCCTGCCCACCGAGACCCGCAACTACGAAGGACTGGGCAAGCTCGACTACACGCTGGGGCGGCACCAGTTGATGGCGAGCGCATTTTTTGTGAACTACTCGGCTCTGGGCTGGAACGGTAACAAGACGCTGCTCAACTACGGTCTAGGGCAGGCGCAGACGACGAGCGAAGGAAAGGTGAGCGATACGTTCAGCATCAATCCCCACCTTGTGAACTCGTTTGTGGTCGATATGATGGTGCTGAACTCGAATCAAAGCACCAACGTGCCTTTTTCCATCTTCAATTTTGGAAATCCGGGGATTGCAGAGCCGGCGGCAAGATTTCGCGAGACCGGAATCTCAGTGACCGGCTTTTCCGGGTGGGGAACAGGGCGGTCATCGCCGCCGGGCAAATGGTACCAGGAGGCCGTCGATACTTCGGAGTTGTTGAATTACGTGCGCGGCAAGAGTTCCCTGTTTGTAGGCGCGCAATACGATCCATATTTGCGCTTCGATTCCGCCACTGGATACGAGGAGGAACCGATCTACAGCTTCACCGGCTATGCGACCGGGAATGCCTTTGCCGATTTTCTGCTCGGCGATGTGAAGAGCTTTACGCAAACGGCCGGCAAAGCTAAGTACACGCGCGGCCACCAGTTTGCCGCATTTGCCCAGGAGGAATGGCATGTCACGGCGAAGCTGAATGTGAACGCTGGATTGCGCTGGGAACCGTTTTTTCCGTACACGGATCCGAACGAAGGCCAGATCGGCGGTTATATACCCGGCGCCCAGTCGCTTCGGTTTCCTCTCGCGCCCCAGGGATTGCTGTTTGCAGGAGACCCGGGCTTTCCGAACGGAGGCATGTGGGACAACCTGGGTAATTTTTCGCCCCGCATTGGCGCCGCCTACTCGCTGTGGCCGGGTCCCCATGCGACGGTTCTGCGCGGAGGGCTGGGGATGTTTCATATTGAGCCCTTCATGGTGCTATGGAACAACTTTGTTCAGAATGCGCCTTTCAGCCCAAACGCTACACTCAGTGGGGTGAACTTCTCCGATCCCTACGGAAGTGCCGGACAGCAGAATCCGTTTCCTCCGTTTGCGCCGGTGCATCCGTCCAAGTCCACGACCTTTATCACTCCCCTGACTTATCAGTTCTTCAATCCCAACTGGCATCTTGGATACATGCAGGCGCTGAATTTCACGGTCGAACAGCAACTTGCTCCTAACCTGATGTTGCGGGCAACATACGTGGCCGACCGCGGCGTAAATCTGCAGGACAACCAGGAACTGAACCCTGCAATCTATGGGGCCGGCGCCACGGTGAGCAATACCAATCAAAGGCGGCCGCTCTACCCAAATTTCGCCTCCTTGATCCAGATGAACAATGCCGGCTGGTCGCACTACAACGCGCTGCAAATGACGCTGGAAAAGAGAACCAGCAATGGCTTCTCATTTCTCGCAAACTATACACACTCGAAGACGACCGATAATCAATCCACCGATCAGCAGCTGTCGCTGACCAATCCCGACCCATTCGACCCGAACTTCAACAACGGCCTGGCGAATGAAGACGTACCGAACGCCTTTTCGCTGAACGGGACCGGCGAAGTGCCGGAATTGCGTTCATTACCAAGGACGTTGCGGGCAGTGGCGGGAGGATGGGGGCTGAGCGGCATCCTTACCTGGGCAAACGGACAACCCTTTACGATTGTTTCGGGGCAGGATAACTCGTTCAGCGGTGTGGGACTCGATCGAGCCGATCTTGTGGCGGGAGCCAATCCGCAATTGTCGTCAGGGCGTTCGCGGGCGCAGGAGATCGGCGAGATGTTCAATGTCTCGGCGTTCAAGACCAATGCGGCAGGAACATTTGGCAATGCTCCGCGCAATCCGATCCGAAACCTTAACTACTTCAATGCCGATGCGAGCCTGCAACGAAGCTTTCCGGTTGGTGAGAGACTGAAATTCAAATTCAGAGTCGAGGAATTCGACTTGACCAACCATCCAAATCTCAATCAGCCCGGAGCCAATGTAAGCGCCGCGAGCACGTTTGGAAAGATTACGGGAGCAGGCGATCCCCGCATTCTGCAGTTGGTTGGCCGGCTGGAGTTCTGAGCCGCCGGCAATCGCAAACGCTTGAACGGGGCTGTCTCAGAGCACGGCAGGGATCAGCCCCGTTTTTTTCTCTACACTGCGAAGACAGGGGCGCCGGCGGAAAACCTGCCGGCCGGCTTGTCCACCAAAGGGGAGACACTTGATCCGCCGCCTGATTTTATTCGCTTGTCTTGTGTTTTTCGTATTCCCAATTGCGGCCCAGCCTGAGCAGCCCTGGTTTTTCGCGGTGCTCGCCGATCCGCAGTTCGGCATGTACGCCAAGGATCGGAATTTTGCTCAGGAGACAGCCAACTTCGAGTTCGCAGTCGCCACGCTGAACCGGTTGCATCCGCGCTTCGTGGTTATCTGCGGCGATCTGGTGAACCGCACCGGAGATGAGGCCGAGATCGCTGAGTACAAGCGCATCCTGAAGCAGCTCGACCCGTCGATTCCGGTGTACCCGGTGGCCGGCAATCACGACGTGGGGAACACGCCCACAGCGGAGACCATTGGTGGCTATCGAACCGCCTTTGGCCCGGATTACTATACCTTCACCGCTGGATCCATCTTCGGGATCGTTCTCAATTCCAACTTGATGACCTCGCCCGCGACAGATCCCGGCGCGGCACAGCAGCAGGACGAGTGGCTGAAGAAGACCCTCGCCGAAGCTAAGGCGGACGCTGCGCATCAGACCATCGTCTTCCAGCACATTCCGTATTTCCTGCACAATCCAGGCGAACTGGACGATTATTTCAATTTTCCGCAATCGATTCGTCGGAAATATCTTGACCTGCTGGAAAATGCCGGGGTGCGCAGCGTCTTTGCCGGCCACTACCATCGCAACGGCGGCGGCGCCGATGGCCCGCTGAGGGAATGGATTGTGGGCGCCACCGGTTTGCCCATTCGGCCGGCGCTTTCCGGTTTCCGGATTGTGATGGTGAATGGAGACAAGCTGGATTCCCGCTGGTATTGCCTGGCCGGGCTGCCGAATGAGCTCGACCCGAACAAGCTGCCTGTGACCAACTGCCCGCAGTAACCGCTAGCTCACTCACTCTGCCCGAGGGATATCGTGATAGCAGGGAGGCGTACGTTTGCCACTTGGTCGAGATCCTTTGATAGAGCCAGCGCAAGGTTTCACGTGATCTCAAAATTTGAGGCGTTGTCACCGATTCGGTCGGCCATGTCCTGTTTCCGAACCTATAGAATTGCGAGGCCTTTCCGAACATCAATTGCGGACATTCAAGGGGTTTGGCCGTTTCAAAAAGGCTCTCGCCGCAGGTCGATGCTCAACACTCCTTTTGAAACACTACCCGTGAGGATCCTGCCAGAGTTTGGATTTCGGGAGTATTACTGGCTAGCCGCCGATTTCTACTTAGGCGACAGCTTGCCACCGGTCGCGAAACCGTAACCGCGCCAAATTGGCTGGATTACTCCGTCCGCGCCCCAGCATAGGCGGTAGTGGGTGAGTAGGCCGAAGGGCT
>PKXI01000251.1:3285-4386 GCA_003133425.1 Acidobacteriaceae bacterium | reverse complement strand
ACATGAAGCAGCACGATGCGGCTGTGTGCGAGCTTTGCAAGCTCCTTCACGTGCTCGATGATAGCCCGGTCCGTAGGCGTGCCATCCAATGTCAGAAGAATCGTGTCGTACATAGTTGTTTCCTTTCTGGTCTTCTTCTGTCGCCTGTCGTCATCCGCCGGTGACAACATGCCAGGCAGCGTTCAGCGAGTCCGGTAGGCCGTAAATGTCCATTGCGGTGATCAGAATAGCACTGCCCCAGCCTGCAATCATCAGAAACCAGCCGAGCTTCCAGGTACCCATGCGTCGCCGCGAGCTTGTGAAGTGCAGAAGAGGAAACATGGCGAAGGGCAACTGCAGCGCCAGCACCACTTGACTGAGGGTGAGCAGATCGGTCACACTGCTCTCCCCTCGCAGCCCAATGATCAGAACGGCGGGCAGGATCGCTAACGTGCGAGTGATGAGCCGCCGCACCCACGGCTTGATTCGCCAATGCATGAAGCCTTCCATCACGACTTGCCCGGCAAGCGTCCCCGTGATGGTGCTGCTTTGGCCGCTTGCGAGCAGGGCCACAGCGAACAGCGTGCTCGCGGTAAATGTCCCTAACAACGGTGCAAGGGTCAGATATGCCACCCGAATCCAATCACTGTCGGCGCTGAAGTTCACTACCAATCCGCTCGGCGTAGTAACGCTTTGCTTCCCGAAGAAGACGGTGGCCGCGAGCACCAGTATCGCGGCGTTTACGAAGAAGGCGACGGTAAGCGCTACAACCGAATCAATTGTGTTAAAGCGGAGTGCGCTCCGGACCGATGGCTCGTCCTTCTGCAGCTTGCGGCTCTGCACCAGTGCCGAATGCAAGTACAGGTTGTGGGGCATCACGGTTGCGCCGATAATACCGATGGCAAGGTACAGGACCCCGGCTTGATGAAGATGAGGCGAAACCAGCGCGCGCCCCATTTCCAGAAAACTGGGTTGGGTCTGGGGCAGAACGAAGATTTCGATGTAGTAGCACACGCTGATCGTCGCCACCAGCAGCAACACAATGGCCTCGATAGTACGCATGCCAAACCGCTGCAAGCCCAGGAGCAGCAGCACGTCAAGTCCCGTGATGATTACCGCCCA
>PKXI01000251.1:0-3262 GCA_003133425.1 Acidobacteriaceae bacterium | reverse complement strand
ATTGAGCGAGATCCTTCCCCGTTACTACACCGAGCCGGGCGGAGATCACCTGCATGAAGATCGCCATCAGGCTGGCAAGCCCGACCACCCATAGCAGCCCGTACTTAAATTGCGCGCCACCTTGCAGGTCAGTTCCCCAGTTGCCAGGATCCATGTAGCCGACACTTACCAAAACCGCGGGACCGACGAAGGCACGCCACTGTTTCCAGAAGCCCGCTAGATGATGTGGTACCGAGATAGAGCCGTGCACGTTCTCCAGCGAAACGTGGCTTCCCGATGCCGATCTGACGGATTCGGTTTGAACGGCGGTGCTCGTGTCCTTATCTGTTTGGTTCACGGTACTCTTTCGGAAGTCAATTCTGTAGTTCAATTTATCCGCGCTTGGGAGACGCAGTTGTCAAAATTCGATCCGTCCCTGAAATGCGATCATTCGTGGGGAGCTGTCTCCGCCAAGTCCGACGCCGAGCAAACCAGTGGGTGGCGAGATGGTGCTGGTGACCGCGCCAAAGCCTGTCTGGGTCGCGGGTTTCCCCGGCGTTCCAGCTTGATTGCTGGGCAGCGCAAAGTTGGGATGGTTGAAGACATTGAAGAACTGCGTGTCGAAGCGGAGGGTGACATGCTCCGTGATCGGAATCTTCTTCGTCAGATACATCTCGGAATAGGTGAAATGTGGACCTCGGTAGTTGTTGCGCCCTGAGTTGCCAAACTGGCAGTTGGCTGGGGAATCGCCGCCCGCACACGCGCCAGTACTGGGATCGACGACCGATGCAAAGGCATCCGGATTGAGCCACTGCCGGCTGCCGGTCTGCGTTACGCCGGAAATCGAAGACTTGCGATAGAGCGGGACGCCGGGAACCCGGTTTGCATACTGCGGGCCGCTGCCTTGGAAGACGCCGTTATTATTCGCCGTGTACGGTGCGCTGACTACACTGAAGGGCAATCCACTGTGCAGGAAAGCCGTCTCCGATACCTGCCAATTGCCGAGGATCTTCCTCAGGAATTCGTGGCTGGAGTGAAACGGAATCTCATAAACCCCGAAAGCCGAGAGGTTTTGGCGTACGTCGTAATCGCAATTACCGTACTCCCTGCGCAGATCACCCGGCAGAGGCGAGAGTATGCCGAGGCTGGAGAAAGCCAGCAGTCCGCCATTCGATACCTCATCGAGGCAGTGGCTATAGGTGTAGTTTCCCTGCAACGTGAGGCCGCCTATTTGTTTGGTTGCGCTGGTTTGCAGGCCGGTATAGTGGCTGCCCGCATCCGTGCGGAATTCGTTGACGCTGCCGAATCGTTGGTCGAGCGGTTGGTTGTAGGGGAAGGGGGAAAAGCAGCCATCGCATATAGTCTGATAGCCGTTCAATTGCACTTCATAGGGCTCATGAACGGCGCGCGTGCCGACATAATCCACGCGAAGCGAGCCGCGTGCGCCTAACTCGCGCTCCACTCCCAGGCTCCATTCGAGAAAGTACGGAGTCTTTAGTGTGCCGCTGGGAAAGGTATTCAGATTGACCGCTAATGGACAGATGGCAGCTCCGACCTTCAATCCAGCACACGGTGCGCTACCGGTGGAAAAGGCCGTTTGAAAGGAGCGGTTGGCCGCGTTCGTCGCATCCACTGCGCTGTTGGTATTTCCGGGCGTAATACCTACTCCGCCCACCTGACCATTGATACCGCCCACGAAGACAGGCGCAGAGGGAGGGTTCGTCGCGCCCAAGTCGGCAACCTGCGCGGGGATGATGTCGTTGAATACACCGCCGCCTGCGTGGAGCGCCATCTTATCCGAGAGCTTGTAGGCTACCGATGCGCGCGGTTGCCAACTGAAGAGCGGTGTGCTGGGAAAGAGAGTTCGCACCTTCGTCTGAATGACCTGGCTCAACGGCTGGTCGATAGTGTGCTTCATATCAAGGAACGATCCTGCGGGCCGGGCGAAGAGGCTGTGCTGGTTCACAGGATTCGTGTTCCAGGTCGCACGCAACCCGGCCATAATCGTCCATCTCTGGCCGGCCTTGAAGGTGTCCATCGCGTATAGGTCAAGGTTGCCCAAAGCGATGCGCTCTTTCTGCGTCACTGGATATCCTGCCGTCGCCGTCGATGCTGCTCCGTAGGTAAACTGTGCGAGATCGTTATAGACCACAGCCGGCACAACCCCTTCGCCCAGATCGTAATCGCTCACGTCCAGCCTGCGAGAGTTTTCGCCGAACTTGAAACTATGTCGGCCGCGCGTCCAAATGAGGTTGTCGATGATCTGCCACTGGGTCACCTTGCGACCCTGTGTATAGGTTTGGTCGTTGCCGCCGACCGTGGTGAAGGGCGCATTGGAGCTGCCTCCGGACAGCACAATGGGGAAAGTCTGAAGTACCTGTGAATAATTGTTAGGCAGAAAGAGGCTCGAATACCAGCTAACACCGGGGTTGAATTGATTGACCAGATTCGGCCTGAAGATGCGTGTGTAGCCGATCACCAGCGTCCGCTGCGGCTGCGGAGAATACGCATTGAAGATCGGGTTGATCGGATCGGTGTAGGCGGCCTGCAAGCCTGTGTCCTGCTGGAAGCGATACCAGATGCTGTTCTTCGCATCGATAGTGTGGTCGATCTTGACGACGATCAGGTTCTCGCTGTCGCTGTTGTTCATTGACTGCGTGCGAATGTTCGCGCAGCCAGAGCCATTGAAAAGATTGGTTGCTGTTTGTGCACCCGGCAACAGTGCGCCACTCGTATCGAGCGGACAGGTAAGCACAGGCGTCGGCGTACCCGCAGTATTGCGGTAGAGCGAGAACATCTTCTTGTAGAACGCGACCTCTTCGGGTTGCGCCGGCAGTATGGTTCCGTTGCTTGGGTCGGTCCCGCCCAGCGGCAGTTGCTGCAGCAAATACTGCTGATACGCCTGCGACGGCACCGTCGTTCGAGCCACCAAGGGCAATGCGATGCGGATGCCTTCGTAGTGTGTAAAGAAGAAAAGCCTNNCCGCCTACACTCACGCCGAACTCATTCACAGTTGACCGTGGCTTCTTCGCTATGTTTCCCAGTGTGTCGTTGGCATGAAGAAAATAGTCGGTTCCATTCAGGAGTGATCCATTCCATATCTCGTACACATCTCCGTGAAACCGGTTAGTTCCGGACTTCGTAAAGTAATTGACCTGCGAGGCCCCATAGCGCCCTTGATCGACCGCATAGGAGTTGGTATTCACAGTCGCTTCCTGCAAGGCGTCGAGCCCTATAACGAGATTTGTAGAGAGGCCTACATTCAACCCAAGGAATGGATCGT
>PKXI01000337.1 GCA_003133425.1 Acidobacteriaceae bacterium | reverse complement strand
CGTCTGCGGCGTTCATTGCGACGTTGGAGGTGGATAGCCCGATGATGCGGGCGCCGGAACGGCGATGGCTTTGGTCGTGTCTCCGCCGTCGGCGGGCGCTTTGGCGATTTGGCATCAGTCCAGAAACTCTACTTACGATATGGGCGTTATCGGTACCGATCAGATTGAATGGCGTCGATCTTGCATTTGCGAGTTGATGGCATTCACTTCAGGTAAGCAGGACATGGCCGAGTCACTTGGCGACCAGATCTTGAAACAGAGCTATTCCCCCGAGCTTGAGTTAGCAAATTATATCTGCAAGACAACTCCACCTCTCGATATACCTCACCCATCCCGCCCGCACCGAAGAGGCCGAGTATTTCGTCCCCGTCTAGCTCCGAGCCTGAGTAGTCATTCGATTCCAAAGCACCTCAAAGCGGGCATCGCTTCGCCAAGCGGACCACTTCGGGTCCGTTGCGATCGAAATGAGAAATGGCGAGTGGGCTTGGTAGGCACTATCGAGCAATGCGTAGGTGTTTTCGCGATCCTTCAGGCCGAGGTAGACCACCGCCATCAGATATGGATCCACATACGCATGCTTTGATTCTTCCTGAAGCTGCTTCAGAGTCTCCATCGCAGCGTGGCGATCCCCCGAGGCCGCTTCGGTGAATCCAATTTCCGCCGTGATGATGGTAGGTTCAAACCCGTTCAACTTTTTGAACTGTTTCAGATCTTCGAGCGCTTCTTTGTAGCGCCCTTCGCGTGCGAGGGACCTCGCCATCCCCCAATTGCCAAGTACGGAATGTGGATCCAGGCTTAGAGCCTGCTGGTAGTAGCGGATGGAATCGTCATAATGGCCGGCGTAATATTTAACGCAACCTAGTTCGGCGATCAGCATACCTGAATGTGGATCGAACTCCAGCATGCTCTCCAGGTTCTCTTCGGCGTGACGATAGCGTCCGTTGATCGAGAGCAGATGAGACGTGCAGCCGAGTTGCCAGATCGCGTGATCTCTGGTGTCGGCTTCCTCCAACTCGCTTTGTGCCAAAGGGAGATTCCAATCGTAGAGCAGATCGATAAGTCCCAGGATTCCGTGGGCCTGGTGCATCGATGGATCAAGCGTAAGGGCGCGTTGAGCATATTGGCGTGCGAGTGGCATGTGGTCGCGTGGCGCCTCGTAGAACATTCCCAACGCCAGGTGGCCTTCCGCCATCGACGAATACGCAAACGCAAAGGAGGGGTCGAGCCGAACGGCATCCTCAAAATCATGAATGGCTTCGTGCAGGTTGGCTGGGTTGTCGCGAAGGCGTGCAGCGGCCTCGCCGCGCAGAAAATTCTGAAATGCGGCGGGACTCGAAGTGAGCGGTCTCTGCGCCCCCGCTGCCTGAGCGGTTTCGAGTGAAATTCCCAGACCCTTCACGGCATCTTGAACGATATCGGCCTGGATCGGACGGAGATCCGCTTCATCCGGAATGTACTGCTTGCTGCGCAGGACAGTGCCATTCTTTGCGTCGCTCAACTCCGCGTTCAACACCAGCCGTCCATCCTGGTTGCGCTCCAGTGCTCCGGACAGCAGGTAGCCGACGCCAAGCTCGCTGGCGGCATTCTGTTTGTTCACACGGTCTGCCGCAGCGCGCGAAATCACCCTTAGCTGAGGGATTAGCGAAAACTGGCGGATCAGGGTTTCCGTGATGCCTTCGGTCAGGTAACTGTTGGCACTGGCTCCCGTCTGGTTAGAGAAGGGAAGCACCGCCAGCACTTTCTGGTCGTTCCCGGCAACCGCGGCGTGCGGAGTTTGCCTCTTCCAGAACTCGATGCCGCCAATTGCCGCGATCAGGACGACTGCCGCCAGCCCCAGGGGAGCCAGACTGCGCCAGACCGGCGTTTCCGCGTGTTGATGAGTGTCTCCTGCGCCAGGCGCCGAACCCGCTCGTAGAACAGCACCGCCCGCGTCGGCACTTCGTACGGTGAAAGTCGCGCGATACCCTCCCTTGGGTACGTCGATGACCGCCGGATCGTTGCGGCCCACGTCCGCGTAGTAGTCGCGCAGCCGCGATCGCAAGCGCCCCGCCTCCACCCGCACCGTGGCGTCGACCGCCGGATCATAGGAAGAATCTCGCTCGAAAACATCCACCGCGATCGCATATTCCTTCAAAAGCCCGTCGCGATCGTTCAGCGAACTCTCCACGACATAGCGCAGGAATCGCTGGCTGCGATGGGAGTTGGCAAACGGTGCGGACGCAAGCACGCGCTCCAGTTCGACTTGGATCTCTTCTGCCGAAGGCGTTCGCGTCGACTCCATTGCGCCCTCTGAATCCTGCAAGAAATTGACGTTCGATACGGGGAGAAAAAGGCCGTAACTTACATAACGAAACTTACCGCACTTCTGCTTTCTGGCTAGAGTTTCGATCCTAAGCAGACCATTCAGACGGCTGCCAATTCACGCGAGGTCATCCCAAAATGAAAATCCCCAAAATTGTTCTGCTGACAGCCGCAACGCTGGCCGCAAGCCTATTCCCCAACCTACTCGCCGCGCAACCCTCTTCCAATGTTCACGTCTGGGTTACCGGACTCAATGGCCCCCGCGGACTCAAGTTTGGTCCCGACGGCAAGCTCTACGTCGCCGAGGCCGGAACCGGCGGCACCACCTCGACAGCAGGTGCGTGCACCCAGGTCATTGCCCCTATTGGACCCTACTTGGGAGGCAATACCAGCCGCATCTCGAGCATCAACTCCGCAGGAACGCGGACAACCGTCGCTTCAGGCTTCCCCTCAACCGTTGACACCATGGGGGACATGTTGGGCGTTATGGATCTGGCTTTCGTCGACGGGACGCTTTATGCCCTTGAGGGTGGCGCCGGATGTTCCCACGGCGACTCCCTCCCGAACGGTCTTTATAGCGTCAACACCAAGACCGGCTCGTGGAAGCTTGTTGCCAACCTCAGTGAATTCATCCAGACACACATGGTGAAATACCCCAACCCTCCCGACTTCGAGCCCGACGGAACGTTCTACAGCATGGTCGAGTTCCACAACCGTCTGTATGCTGTTGAACCAAACCACGGCCAGATCATCTCCATCGGCGCGGACGGCTCCATGGCCAGCGCGATGGACGTTTCCGCCTCGCAAGGCCACATCGTCCCCACCGCCATTACCTCTCGCGATGGGCAGCTTTATCTCGGCAACCTCAACCTGTTCCCGATCCAACCCCATTACGCTCGGATTCAGACTCTAGGCTATGCGGAGTGCAGCCAGGTTGCCGCTCCCGGACTGGACGACACAGGCGCCGTGCACAGCCTGCATATTCTTTCGTCGAAGGCCGGATTTACCACTGTAGTCGGAACCGCATTCGGCCCTGACGGCCTGCTCTACGTGCTTGAGCTCTCAGATGCCGCCGGTTATCCGACTCCCGGTGACGGCAAGGTTGTGCGGGTGAAGGCTGACGGTGATATCGAGGATGTCGCTACTGGTCTCGTCGTTCCGACGGCCATGACCTTTGGCCCGGATTGGAAACTTTATGTGTCGAACTTCGGCGCAGCCCCTCCGGGAACCGGCCAGATCGTACGCATCGACATCCCATAGACCGCAATGCGCAGTTCGATTTGTAATTGCTTCCCTTTCAAGTCCCCTACGAGGCGTCGTTTTTTTGAAATCCGAAAGAGCGGCGCCTCTCTTCCCGCAATCGCAGGCCTTTTCTGAGCAATCGTAAGATTGCATGCCCATTTCCGTGCACTGCGGTGGCATTTCGATCATTCCGCCACTACTACCTCGGCAACAACTCGGCATGAGCCAGATTCGTCCGGAAACATCCGTACCGAGATCGGCAAGGGTTTACCGATCTCCTTGGGCAACAACGCCAATCTGCGATAACAGGCCAAGACGCTCACCCAGCTTCAGTTTGGGGCTACCGAAGGGATTAGTGCCGGCAAACGCATCTGGGAACTTTGCAGAATATTACCCTTCCGCAGCGCACAATCCCAGTATGGTGTATTGCCTAATCCATGCAGGCCGAAGCGGACGCGTCAAGGGGCCGATTCACGGTCGCAAGGCCCAAAAACACCCAGAAGGAGCACGTAACCCCTTTGCCCAGAGGAATCTGCAAATAACTTCAATGTTATGAGGATTTTAGGGAGAGAGGCATGCCGTAACAGGCTGAAAACAAGGAACTTATTTTCAGGATACCGGTGGGGGTACTCCCCCATAGACTGTGCCAGGAGCGCTGCCCCGGCGCTGACCTCTCGGAACTCTTCTCACTCCTGTGGGACAGCACCCCAGGCTAGATGTAATCCCGGAACAGCTCCGGCGACGGCGCGGGAATTACAGCCCGGCCCACCAGCATTCCATCGTCGCCGGCTATCTTCGATCCCGCCGCAACTGCTGCCTGAACGCTCGCGACATCGCCGGCCATCAGCACGAATCCTTTGCCGCCCAGCGCCATGGCAAGGTGAATGCGTAGCAGTGTCACGTTGGCGGATTTAACGGCCGCATCGGCCACCTCAATGATGCTGGCGGCGGAGAACGTTTCAATGACACCAATCGAGCGCAGTTCCTTCGGATCGACATCCACGGCGTTGGAGATGGCGGCGAGCACCGAGGGATGGATGCGTGAAATCTGGCGCCGCTCGATGAGCGACGCACCGCACGCCGCAGCGCCAGCCAGCAACGACGCCTGCACACTGGTCACATCGCCTGCAACCACGATCAAAAACTTTCCGGAGCAGATGCTGCGGGCCATGAGCAACTGAATATTCCCGGCCTTCAGCATCGTATCTTCGACCCCGTATCCGGTGGCCACGCTTGAAAGCTCGATCAATCCGATTGAGTTGATTTCTGACACTTATCTGGCTCCTTCTGCTTCAATTGCCGGCCCAGTTTCTATGCTTCGATCCACACCGCATCGCTCTCAACCTTCACCACGCCGTCGATGCTGGCGTGAATCCGGGCGCCGAGTTTGCCCTGATCGGGCACCGCCAGCAGATCGCCCATGCGCACACGGTCGCCGCTCCTGACTACCGGAACTGCAGGTGCGCCGGCATGCTGCTTCAGCAACACATTCACCTTGCGCGGCGCAAACACGTGCTCGGAAAGCGGCCCTGTATTGTTGAACTCGCCCAGGCCCAGCCGCGCGATCAGCCGCCGCATCGGAACGCGGCGAAACTCCACCATGGGATGCGGCGTTATCGATTCGGGAGTTCCCTTGAACGTAAGCCCGCGCTCCCGCGCCAGCGGCTTGTTCTGCACGCACACCGTCTTCGGGTCCAGGTCCTCAGGGCACGCAAACATGGTGCACAGGTTGCATTCGCAACAGTAAAGTGTGGCCACCATTGCGTCGGCTCCGGTGGCAAAGCCCAGCGACCGCATCGCCGCATGCGGCTCGATGGGATGCCCAAGCAAATAGCGCGGACAGAACTCAGTGCAGAACCGGCACTGGTCGCAGGCCGAACGCCCGATCCTGGCCACATGGAGCCACGGTGCGTTGTGCCGCCGGATCAGGCTATGTTCAGTGGGCAACACCACAATGCCGCCTGTGGTCTTGGTAACCGGAACGTCGAGGCTCGCGGCCGGCTTGGCCATCATCACTCCGCCAAGCAAGACCCCGAAATCGGCGACCGTCGTCCCGCCCGCCGCCGCGATTACTTCACCGATGGTGATGCCGACGGGAACCCGCAGCGTAACCGGCGTCTCCACGGCTCCGGCCACGGTGAGATATTTGTGCGTGACCGGCCTGTCGAGGCCGATGTTCATCAGCGTTTCAACATTGGCTACCGCGGCGTCCACATCCTTCGGCAGCCCACCCGGTGGAATCACGCGTCCCGTAACCATGTGCACCAGGATGAATTCGTCGCCGGCCGGGTAACAGTCCGGCAGCGGCACCACCTTGATTCCAGGGCCTGCCTGGCTTTCAAGCGCGGCAATAATGTCGTGGTACTTCTCCTTGATGCCGACCACGCCCTCGCGCGCGCCAACCATCTCCATGGCCATGCGCATGCCGTGCAGAAACGGCTCCGCGTGGTGATGCAGCAGTTCCTTGTCTTTGTGCAGCAGGGGTTCGCACTCGGCCGCGTTGGCAATCAGCAGGGAGGCCTTGGTCTTAAATTTCACGGCCGTGGGAAAGCCGCCGCCGCCCGCGCCTACGATCCCGAGTTCTTCCACACGATCGAGCCTTGAGACCGATGTTGCACCGCCTGCCGGCTCAAATCGCGAGTTGCTCGCTTTTGCCGTCATTTTCTGGTTCTACCTCAGAATCTGCCAAAATTGCGATTGACTCTGGAATCTACTGTATAGTATCATTCATTTTCATTCAACATCAGTCAAAAATGAAATGTTTAATTCCAAATATCGGTAGCACCTCGTTCAAGTTCCGAGTCCTGGACATGCCGGGAGAGACCGTTCTGGCCCAGGGCCGAGTCGAGCGAATCGGTCAGCCGGGAGGCGAGTGCGCCGACTACCCGGCCGCCATCCGCAAGTGCATTGCCGAGATTGCAGGACCGGGCAAGCCGCTCAAGAGCATGGCCGAGATTGGCGCGGTGGGCTTCAAGGCTGTCCACGCCGGCCCGCTGAACGAGCCGCAGCTTATCGGCGACGATTTTCTGGCAGCACTGGAGGAGTTTTCATTCCTCGCCCCGGCCCACAATCCTCCCTACATCACTGCCATCAAAGCCTTTCGTCAGGAGCTGCCCGGCGTTCCTCTGGTCGCCGTTATGGAGCCGTTTCCGTATCGCTTCATGAACGAGGCGTCGACCACCTACGCGGTCCCTTATGAATGGCGCATCGAATACGGCATCCGTCGCTACGGATTCCACGGCGCCACTCATCGCTCTGCGAGCCAGTACGCCCAGGCGTTGCTTGGCCGCAACAATATCCGCCACATCTCCTGCCATCTGGGCGGCAGCTCGAGCATGGCTGCATTTCGCGATGGCGTAGCCGTAGACGTGAGCATGGGCGCCTCGCCACAGTCAGGCCTGCCGCAAAACAACCGCGTCGGCGACATCGACGTTTTCGCCGTTCTGCACATGATGAAGAAGCTCAAGCTCGACCCGGACCAGATGGCCGTCCTGCTCGGGCGCCGCTCCGGCCTCGCGGGCATCAGCGGGGGCAGCGGCGACATCCGCGACCTGAGCGAAGCCGCGGCCAAAGGCGACAGCCGTTCGCAGCTTGCACTCGACGTATTTGTCTACGCGATTCGTCACTATCTCGGCGCGTTCCTGCTTGAGCTCGGCGGCCTCGATGCAATCACCTTCTCCGGCGGCATCGGCGAAAACAGCGCCGATATTCGTGGCGCAGTATTGAAAGATCTCTCCGGATTCGGAATCGAAGTCGACGAAAACAAAAACAATTTCATCAAGGGCGAAGGCGAAATTTCGGCCGATAGCTCTGCGGTGAAGGTTCTGGTAGTTCCCGCCAATGAAGAGATTGTTGTTGCGCGGGAAACAGTGGCTGTAGTCAACCGCGCCAACGCCGCATCACAAGTAATGGCAGGGCAGGCAAAGTAACGCAGTACAGGAATTTTTCTATGGCAAGCACAACACTCGGGAACTCGGTTGGCTCCATCTCACGATCCACGGTCGAGCAGATCGTGCGCCAGGTCGCACTTGAATACCTGGGAAAGCAGAAGGGCGGAACGGCGCCGCTACTCACCGTGCAAACCTCGTCGCGCCACATGCACGTATGCCGCGAAGATATGGACATTCTCTTCGGGCCGGGCACGGAGCTGACGCTCGATCGTCCGCTGTTTCAGGAAGGCAACTTCGCGGCCAAGGAAACGGTGACCATCGTCGGACCGCGCAGCCGCCTCATCTCCAATCTCCGCATCCTTGGCCCCATGCGCAAGCAATCGCAGGTCGAACTCGCGTTCACTGACGCCATCATGCTCGGCTTCAACGATATTCCAGTTCGTCTTTCCGGCGACATCGCGGACACGCCCGGCGCCATCATCATCGGGCCGAAAGGCGTGGTGGAGTTGAAGGAAGGCGTGATCCGCGCCGCGATTCACGTGCACATGAACCCAACTGAAGCAGCCTATTTTGGCGTTGCCAAGGGCGACCGCATGAAGCTCCGCATCGGCGGCCAGGCGGGCGTCACCTTTAATAATGTTCACGTCCGCATTGATCCAACATCGAAACTCAACGTCCACATGGACACTGACGAGGCCAACGCCTGCGGTCTGCACTTGACCAAAGACATTGAACTAATCAAGTAACGAAATGTTCATGGAATGCACGGTTCAAAATAACGCGACACAAGAATTGAATTAACGCTACTGAAAAGAGAGGAAGCAATGAAACAAGCGCTTGGAATGATTGAGACAAAGGGCCTGGTTGCACTGTTCGAGGCAACCGACGCCATGCTCAAGTCCGCAAACGTAACCTTCGCCGGCTGGCAGACTGTTGGTTCCGGCCTGGTGACCGCATTTGTGGAAGGGGACGTGGCCGCAGTGAAGGCAGCCACCGACGCAGGCGCGGAAGCGGCAGGCCGTATCGGCGAGGTGGTCAGCGTTCAGGTGATCAGCCGCCCCCACGATGAACTGCCGTCTTTCGTGCAACAGAACAACAAGACGGCCCCTCGCAAGGCTGCGCAGTAGGCAGAGGAGAACAGATGAGTGAAGCAATTGGATTGATCGAAACCCGTGGTCTCGTCGGACTCGTCGAGGCATGTGACGCGATGGTGAAAGCCGCCAGCGTAGAGCTTGTAAAGACTGTGCAGATTGGCGGCGGCTACGTTACCGCCATTGTGCGCGGCGATGTGGGCAGCGTGCGCGCTGCTGTTGACGCGGGCTCAGCGGCCGCCAAGGTAATCGGCGAGCTGGTGTCGTCGCACGTCATCGCGCGTCCGCATGATGCGCTTGTCGAAAGCATGTTGAAGTAACAGGGAATCTGGAGAACGCAAATGGCGAATGAAGCGATTGGAATGATCGAGACCAAGGGCCTGGTGGCATTGGTGCAGGCGACGGACGCAATGCTGAAGGCAGCCAGCGTCAAATTTGTGGGCTGGAACAAGGTCGGCAGCGGTCTTTGCTCAGTCTTTGTAACCGGGGACGTGGGCTCGGTCCGCGCCGCGGTGGATGCCGGAGCCAGCGCAGCGCGCGCCGCCGGCGAGGTTCAGAGCGTGCACGTGATCGCGCGTCCGCACGACAACCTCAGCACCGTATTGCCTAAGTAGTTGCTACTGGCGGGGACCGCTCCGCCGCGGCAGACGAGGTGAGCCGGCATGTTCATAGCAAAAGTTATCGGCAATGTTGTTTCCACGCAGAAGAACGCGAAGTTCCGCGGCATGAAGCTGCTGCTCGTTCAGCCGTACATCAGCAAAGACGGCAAGCTGCAAATCTCAGGAAGCTCCGTGGTCGCGGTTGACAGCGTGGGAGCCGGCGTCGGCGAGTGCGTGTTGTTTACGCAGGGCAGTTCCGCTCGTCTCACGCCCACAACGAAAGATGCGCCTGTAGACGCGGTAATCGTCGGCATTGTGGATACCGTTGAAGTTGAAGGCGCGCTATTGGAGAAGCCGTAATGCAGATCCAAGAACCTATTCAAGCCCAATTAGTAGCGGAGATTGCAAGGGAAGTTGTGGCGCGGCTTCGCATCCAACTGCAGCCGCAAACCTCTTACGCCGCGCCGGCAATGCATGCCGCTCCATCGCGCGCCCCTTCGCGGGATGGCGTTTTTGCGACAGTGGACGAAGCCGTCGACGCGGCGTACGAGGCGCAGAAGAAAGTCGCGGCCATGAGCTTCGACCAGCGCAAGCAGATGATCGATATCATTGTCCGCATCTGCAACGATCGCCGCGAAGAGCTGGGCCGCATGGAACTCGAAGAGACCAAGGTCGGCCGCCTCGACCACAAGATTCTGAAGCTCACAAACATGCGCTTTGTGCTTGGCGTGGAAGAGATGCGCAGCGACGCCCGCAGCAATCCCACCGGCCTGTGCATCATCGAGCACGCGCCCTGGGGTGTGATCGGCATGATGCTGCCCGTCACGCATTCGGTGCCCACCATGGCGTCAAACGCAATCAATATTCTTGCGGCAGGAAACACAGCGGTCTTCGGGCCTCATCCCTCGGGCGCCAAGGTTGCGCGCTATGCGCTGCAGTTGTGGAACCGTGAAATTGAGCGCGAACTGGGCGTCGCCAACGTTGTGACCACTACCGCCGAATCAAGCATCGAAGCCGCAGAGCAGATCTTCCATCACCCCAAAGTCGCGCTGCTGGCTGTCACCGGAGGCGCGGCCGTTGCCAAGGCCGCTGCCATGTCGGGCAAGCGCGTCATCGCGGGGGGGCCTGGTAATCCACCTGTCGTCGTTGACGAAACCGCCGATCTGGACCACGCGGCGAAGTGCATCATTGAAGGTGGCGGATTCGATAACAACCTGCTTTGCATCGGCGAGAAGGAAATCTTCGTTGTCGCTTCAGTCGCCGACGCCTTCATCGCTGCCATGCGCCGCGCAGGCGCGTTCCAGTTGGACCGCGAAGCCATCGACCGGCTCACCAAAGCGGCCTTCACTTTCGACGGTACTGGAGGCGGCTGCGCTCGTGCCCACCTTAAGAAGGATCTCGTCGGCAAAGATCCGGCAGTTCTGGGTGAAGCGGCCGGCGTTCGTGTGCCTGCCGGAACTGACATGCTCTTCGGCGAGACCGATGAGAATCATCCGTTCGTCACTGAAGAACAGATGATGCCGTTCATTCCAGTAGTGCGCGTCAACTGCGTTAACGCGGCCATTGCAGCATCGGTGAAGGCCGAGCACGGCTACCGTCACACGGCCATCATTCACACCAAGAACGTTGAAAACGCAACTCGGATGGCTCGCGCCATGAACACCACTCTTTTCATCCAGAACGCTCCGTCCGCGGCCTCTCTTGGCGTGGGCGGTCCGGGATACTTCAGCCACACCGTTGCCACTCCCACCGGCGAAGGAGTCACCACTCCGATGACGTTCACGCGCCAGCGCCAGATGATCGTCGGCAACGCACTGCGGATTATCTGATCATGTTTCTTGCGCGCATTGAAGGCACGGTAGTTGCGACGGTCAAGCATCCGACTTTGGATGGTTGCCGGTTCCTCGTCGCGCAGCGGCTCGAAGCCAAGGGCAGCGCGGCAGCCGAGCCCATCGCAGTGGTGGACTGGCTGGGCGCGGCCCGCGGCGCCACGGTGATGATCTCCACCGACGGAGATATTGCGCGGGAGAAGCTGGGCAATACGACACCAGCGCGCATGGTGGTTGTGGGCATTGTGGATTCGGTGCAGTTGCCAGGACACGCGGCAGGAGGGATGGCATGAGACTCGGCATTGTTCGCGGACATCTCACGCTCACTCCCGCAGTCGAGTCTTATCGCGGCAAAACACTCGTAGTCGTGGAGCCGGTGACGATGGAGAATCTCCGCGCGAAGAACGGGCTCGGCGGAGGCAAGGCTTTAATCGCCATCGACGAACTTGGCGTCGCCGAAGGACAAATGGTTGCCTTCACTGAAGGCCGGGAAGCCTCCAATCCATTCTGGCCAACTCCAGTGCCGGTGGATGCATATTGTTCCCTGATTGTGGATTCGATCGACGTCAGTAAGTGATTGTCATAACGGCAGCAGGCATTTTTCATAGAGGATCTGAGGTGTGGAAGTGAACAACGCAGAGAAGAGCATCGATATTTCAAGCCGCAGGGTAGTTGCGATGCGCGACGTGCAGGAAGCTGTCGCAGCGGGTGCAACCCGCCTGGTTATCGCCGAAAACTGCGTTGTCACGCCATCAGCTCGCGACTTTCTGCAGCAGCGCAATGTGGCTCTGGAGAAGAATGGAAACGGAAGCGCCGCACTCGCAAATCCGCCTGCCCCAGCGAACGCCCCCGCCAGCTCAGCGCCAACCCGCGCCGCCAATCCGCGTCTCTTTTCAACCCCCGAAGCTGAAGCGATCAAAAAGGAAATTTGCGCTGTGGGACGCAAGCTGTGGATGCGCCAGTTTGTCGATGGCAACGGCGGCAACATCTCTTATCGCATCGGTCCCAACGAGGTTCTTTGCACTCCGACGCTGGTGAGCAAGTACGATCTGACGCCGGAAGACCTCAGCCTGGTCGACCTTGAAGGCAATCAGATTGCGGGTACCATGCCGCGCACCAGCGAGATCTTTCTTCACCTTGAAATCTATAAAGCAGTGCCCGAGGCGAAGTCCTGCGTCCACTGCCATCCGCCGCATGCAACCGCGTACGCCATCACGGGAAAAGTTCCTCCCAATCTCGTCATTCCGGAGTTCGAAGTCTTCGTCGGAAAGGTTGCAATCTCGCCCTACAAAACTCCGGGGACGGCCGAGTTTGCGCAGACTGTGATTCCCTATGTGAAGGACCACAACACAGTGCTCCTGGCGAATCACGGCATCATCTGCTGGGCAGACACGGTCACCCACGCCGAGTGGTACGCCGAAGTTCTCGAGACCTATTGCTGGACCCTGATGCTGGCGTCGCAGCTTGGTGTTCCAATCTCCCATATCTCGGAGCAACAAGGCGACGACCTGCTGGCCATCAAGAAGAAACTGGGCCTGCCCGACAGCCGCTTTGATACATCGCGGATGAAGGAATGTCAGCTCGCCGATCTAGAGATTCCCAATTCGATCGCGCTCACTCCGACTCCGTGCGACGGCTACAGCGGCAAGTCTGCTAACGCCGGTACAGATGCGGATATTGAGTCTCTTGTAAAGTCCGTGACCGATGCTGTGATGGGGGCAATCGGCGCGAAATAGATTTGCTTCGATATCGAACGGTGCTGCGCTGACAAACGATGAAAGCTGCTGAACGGCAACTTCGAATCCGGCAGATGTTCGAGACCCGGGACTTCCTTGACCTGGAAACCCTCTGCCGCGAGCTGGACGCCTCCGAGTCCAGCGTTCGGCGCGATCTCGACATCCTGGAAGAAGAAAAGTTGCTGCGCCGCGTATACGGAGGCGCCGTCTCCCTGCAACCACCGCCCGCACGTGCCTTTGACTATGAGGTTGAGAGCGTGCGTCTGAGCGGCGAGAAAGACCGCATTGCGCAGCTCGCGGCCGGACTGATTGAAAACGGTCAAACCGTGATTCTCGATGGCGGCTCCACCGTTGCGGCTGTGGCCCGTGAGCTATCTTCCAAATTCCTGCACATCATTACCAACTCTCTGCCCATAGCAGAGAGCTTTGAATCGCTGCGCAACATCGAGCTCACCCTGACCGGCGGCTATCTCGATCCGCGTCTCCGCGTCATGCTGGGACCATTTTGCGAGCAGATGCTGGGCGCCATTCGCGCCGACGCTCTTATCATGGGCATCGGCAGCATTACCGAAGCAGGGTTCTGCAACAACAACACTCTCGTCGTCGGCTCGGAACAAAAGATGATCGAGATCGCCGGCAAAGTGATCATCGTTGCCGACCATACGAAGTTCGGCCGCGGTGGCATGATTCCCGTTGCGCCGCTAAGCGCCGCCGATATCGTCGTCTCCGACAAGGAACTCGCTCCGGAGTATGTTGACCTGCTCCGCGCCAATGGCATTGACGTGCTTCTCGCATAGCACGAGCGCCGTTTACTCATCCATCCTGATTCGAATTTGAGAGAATGAATGTGCCGGTTGAGTGATCGGCAGAGGAGACCCGATGCGGATCGACGCGCACGATGTTCTCATCGTCATTGACGTGCAAAACGATTTCTGCCCTGGCGGGGCGCTTGCCGTTGCCGATGGAGACGCCGTGATCGGCGCCGTCCATCGCATCGCTCCGCTGTTTGAACACATCGTCCTCACCCAGGATTGGCACCCCCAGCATCACTCTTCTTTCGCAGCCTCGCATCCTGGCAAACAACCCTACCAGCAGATCGAATTGAGTTACGGCCAGCAAACCCTGTGGCCCGCGCATTGCGTTCAAGGCAGCAAGGGGGCGGAGATTCATCCCGCTCTCCGTCTGCCAGAGGCAGAACTCATCCTGCGCAAGGGCTTCAACCCGCAGATCGATTCCTATTCTGCTTTCTTTGAGAATGACCGCGTAACCGCAACTGGCCTGGCCGGCTATCTGGAGGAGCGCGACCTCACGCGCGTCTTCTTCGCCGGGCTCGCCTATGACTTCTGCGTCGGCTACTCCGCNNGATGCCTGCCGCGCCATCGACCTGAACGGTTCGGTCGCCAAGATCGAAGCAGAGTTTGCAAGAGCCGGCGTTTCGGTGATCGACAGCGCTTCGCTTTCCGTCTGAGCAGGCTGCGGAAAAACTCGGTAAGTGGTCAAAATGCCGTCGGAATTGGTGATAGAAAGCCTTCGGCTGCCTTGATACAAAGCTCCCCTAACCCCGCGATGGAGTTGGTTAGGGTCTTTTGGTGTGAAGGGTTAGCGGGCGGAGGGCGGTGTCGAGTTCCTTGCCCATGCGCACGACGAGGGGTGGCAGGGCGGCGATGTCGGCGGAGGTTGTGCGGAAGTTTACGATGCAGGCGCGGAGGGCGAACTTGCCGTTGATTACGGCGTTGGAGAGATAGGCTTCTCCGCTGTGCTGCAGGCGGGTGAGCAACTCGAGATTCAACTTGTCTAGGTAGCTCGCTACTTCTTCGTGATACCCGTCTTCTTTTTTCTCCCCGGAGACGAGATCGGTGGGGACGTAGCGGAAGGTGGCGATGCTGAGGGATTGGGTGAGCGGCTGGAGCTCGGGGTAATGCGCGAGTTGTGCGAAGAGTTCACGGGAGAGGCGGATATCGTCGGAGATCATTTGGACGTAACCGTCGCGGCCAACCTGCTGCAGCGCGAGCCAGACTTTGAGGGCTCGAAATCCGCGTAAGTTCTGAGGGCCGAAGTCGACGTAATTAATTGCTTCGACGCCGAAGTGGTAGTAAACGGGATGATAGGCGAAGGCGTCGCGCAGCTTTTCCGGGTCGCGCACCAGGGCACATCCCGCTTCAAGCGGGGCATAGAGCCACTTGTGCGGATCGACGGCGACCGAGTCTGCCTCGCGTAGTGCCGAGAGGGCTGCGGGAGCACCGGGCAGGACAGCCGCGAGGCCGCCGTAGGCTCCATCGACGTGAAACCAGAGATCGAACTCACGGCAGAGAGCGGCTAGCTGTGGCAGCGGGTCGATTGCGCCGGTGCTGACGGTGCCGGCGGTTCCTGCCACCAGGATGGGACGGTCACCGGCGTTGATGTCGGCGGAGATTTGTTCGCGGAGGGCGACAAGGTCCATGCGGAGTTCGCTGTCGGTGGGGATCCATCGGATGGAGTCGGTGCCGAGGCCGGTGATGTCGGCAGCTTTCTGAATCCAGGTGTGGGTTTCTTTTGAGCAGTAGACACGCAGGGTGGGGCCGCTCAGTCCCTTGGTGCGGAGATCCCAGCCGGCTTTGGCCTGGCGGGCGGCGAGGAAACAGGCGATGTTGGCCATGTTGCCGCCGCTGACAAAGAGGCCTCCGCAATTGAGCGGGTAGCCGAGCATTTCGGCGACCCAGCGGATTGTCTGGGCCTCGATTTCACTGGCCATGGGGGAGAGCAACCAGGCGCCGACGTTGGGGTTTACGGCGGCGGCGAGCAGCTCGCCGAGAACTCCGATGGGCGCGGGGGGCGAGGTGACGTATCCCCAAAAGCGAGGATGGCCGTTGAAGAGAGAGTGGTCGAAGAGCAGGTCGGCGGCGTGGTTGAGCAACTGGGCCGGGTCGGCGCCTTGCTGGGGGAGCGTGCGGTCGGCCTCGAGAGCTTGGCGAACGGCGGATGGCGATTCTCCGCGGGTGACCGGGCGATTGGGAAGGGAATCGAGGAAGTCGGCGATGCGGTCGATGAGCTGAGCGCCGAGGGCTCGGAACTCCTGTGAGCTGATGGCAAGGGGCGACGTGCGCTGGGCGGGGTTCTCCTGGTTTTGCATAGGAAGCCTCGCGAAGATTTTAGTCCATTGCGGGTACATTTTTTCCTGTCGAATTATTGATCGCGTTGGGTAGAATGTACGCATCCCCAGGAGGTTGCAACTATGGGACGCAGGTATGCAAACATTCTTGAAACGGTGGGCAATACGCCGGTGGTGAGGATCAACAAGCTGGCGCCGCCCGATGTGAACCTTTATGTGAAGGTGGAGGCGTTTAATCCGCTGGGCTCGGTGAAGGACAGGCTGGCGCTGGGCGTGATTGAAGACGCGGAGCGGACGGGAAAGCTGAAGCCGGGACAGACGGTGGTGGAGGCGACGAGCGGAAACACGGGTATCGGGCTGGCGATGGTGTGCGCGGCGAAGGGCTATCCGCTGGTGGTGACGATGGCGGAGTCGTTCAGCGTGGAGCGGCGCAAGCTGATGCGGTTTTTGGGAGCGAAGGTAGTGCTGACGCCGGCGTCGGCCAGGGCTGTGGGCATGGTGAACAAAACCGTAGAACTGGCGGAGAAGCATGGCTGGTTTTATACGCGGCAGTTTGAGAACGAAGCCAATGCCGATATGCACTCGCGGACGACGGCCAAGGAGATTGTGGACGACTTCAAGGGCGAGCGACTTGACTACTGGGTGACGGGGTTCGGCACCGGCGGCACGCTGAAGGGCGTTTCACGGGTGCTAGCCAAGGAGCGGCCGGAGACGAAGATTGTGGTGTGCGAGCCGGATGACGCGCCGATGCTTTCAAGCGGAGTGGAGCAGCAGCGGAATGCGGACGGATCGGCGGCGGTGGGGCACCCGTCGTGGAAACCGCATCCGATGCAAGGGTGGAGCCCGGACTTTATTGCCAAGCTGACTGGGGACGCGGTGGACGCTAAGGTCATCAGCCAGGTGCTGCGCATTGCGAATGCGGATGCGCTGAAATGCAGCAAGGAGCTGGCGAAGAAGGAAGGGATCTTTGTAGGGATTTCGTCGGGCGCAACTTTTGCGGGAGCGCTGCGCGTGGCGGCGGAGGCTCCCAAGGGATCGACGATTCTGTGCATGCTGCCGGATACGGGCGAGCGGTACTTGAGCACTCCGCTATTTGCGGATGTGAGCGTGGACATGACGGAGGAAGAGAAGGAAATTTCTCACTCCACGCCTGGATGCTGGATGCCGGAACCGGTGACGCAGTAAAAGGAAAGGGGCCGCAGAAGTTTTCTGCGGCCCCTTCCGATTGCGGACGAGAATCGGGCTGCGGCCTAGAAGTGATAGAGAACGACGCCGTAGCCTACGCCGGCGGCGTCGGCGCTGTGCGCTACCTGGAAGGCCATCATTTTGCCATCGGTGGAGATTACGGGGTTGGATGCTTTCCAGCCATCGTAGTCGTTGAAGTGTGTCATGCGGACGAAGTCCTTGCCGGTGCCGTCGAGGCGCAACTTCCACAAGTCAATGTTGCCGGGGCCATGGTTGCCGCCGAGCTCCGCGACCTGGCGGTCCCCTTCGACAGCGGTGTACTTGCCATCGGGAAAGATGCCTTCGCACTCGTTGTAGGTGAAGGGCGCTTTCGAGAATTCTGTAACCTGGCCTGTGGCGAGATCGATGCCCATGACCCTGGCTAGCGTTAGGCCGCCGGGGGCGAGTTCGCTTGCTTTCCTGACATAGCAGGTGAACGTCATTTTGGCGTCGTTGTCGTAGAAGTCCTGGGCCTCGAGAATGCAGCTGTCGTCGGAGCTCTCATAGACCTTCTTCTTGTTGATCAGTTTCGGCTCGGGGCCGGAGAGATCGACCTCGGCGGTCATGAGGCGCGAGTAATTTTGCGGGAGTTCGGGATGATCGTGGGGCGTCTCAGAGAACGAGATCATCATGCTGTGCTTTGAGATGGCGGCGCCTTCAGACATGCGGTTGCCGAGGCGCACGGGCTTCGATCCGGGCTTGCTGCTCAAGTACCAGAGCTCGTTGTCGCGCTGGCGGCTGACGGTGGTGTTCTCAAATTTCTCGGGTCCGATGAGGATGTAATCCCCATTGGAGAGGTGCATGACGCGCAGAAACGCGGCGGCGGGGACATTGCATGTAAGGCAGCGGATGATGCGCGTCTTGAGGTCGATGACGAATGCATCGCCGAAGCTCTTGTCCATAAAGGCGACGCGCTGATTGTCGGGTGAGAAGTCGGCGCGCTCGCCAAAGTGAGTGAGCATTTCAATGTTGGAGGGCAACGCTTCAAGAGGGCTGCCCTGTTTCCGCTGGGAGGAGAGAAGGCAGGACGACGACACCAGGAGCAAAATGAGCCAGCGATTCATGAATAATCCTCGCGCAAACTATACGGTGGTATGACCAATGGGAGCAACATCAATCAGCATGATAGACTTCGGTTGCATTTGAACGCGATATCTCGCGGAGGTCTTTCCGGAAAATGTTCAAGCATTGGCTCGGTGTTGTTTCTGTCTCTGTTGCTTTTTTGCTCGCAGCTAGCGCCCCCGGCGGAGCGCAATCCGCACAGAATCCTCAGTGGGTGGGTGCGTGGGCCGCATCGCCCATGCTGGCGCTTGGCGGCTTTGCGGTGAGGCCCTTTGCCGCGGTTACGCTGCGTGAGGTCGTGCATATTTCAAATGGCGGCGAGCAGATTCGCGTGCGGTTTACGAACGAGTTCGGTCTCGATGGACTGACGATTACGGATGCGCATGTAGCGCTGAGCGCAGGCGGAGCGGCGATCAAGGACGGCACGGACCACGCCATCACCTTTGGCGGGCAGGCCACAGTGCGCATTCCGCCGGGCGCGGCGATGTACTCGGATCCGGTTGCGCTTGCGGTTGCTCCGTTGTCGGATGTTGCGGTCAGCTTTTATTTGCCTTCGCAGGTAATGCGCGGTGAGACTTACCATGCGTTTGCGGATCAGGACAGCTTCGTCGCCGATGGCGATCAAAGCACGGCCGCAACGATCCCGCAGCCTGCAACATTGCTGTCGTGGTTCTTCCTCGACGGCATTGACGTGAACGCGGTTGAAGGCTCACGCGCGATTGTTACGCTGGGCGACTCGATTACCGACGGTGCACACTCGACGGCGAATGCGAATCGCCGCTGGCCCGATGTGCTGGCTGCGCGGCTGAAGCAGGAACATGGCATGGAGCATGTGTCGGTGCTGAATGAGGGCATCGGCGGCAACCGCGTGCTGAATGATCAGGCGGGGCCGAGCGCACTGGCGCGAATGAACCGCGATGTGCTGGCACAGAACGGCGTGCGCTATGTGATCGTGCTCGAAAGCATCAACGACATTGGCCGGCTTGCACATCTTACGGCGCTTGAAGACGACGTGACTGCGCAGCAACTGGAGCTTGGGTTGAAGCAGATTGCCGACGCCGCGCATGAGCACGGCATCAAGGCGTTCGGCGCAACACTCACTCCTTATGGCGCGGCCGCATACAACTCCGAAAGGGGGGAGCGGGTCCGTGGAGATGTGAACAACTGGATTCGCTCGAGCGGCACGTTTGATGGAGTGATCGACTTCGATCAGATTACGCGCGACCCGCAGAATCCCGATCGCTTTAACCCGGCCTACGACTCAGGCGACCATTTACACCCGAGCGATGCCGGATACCAGGCGATGGGCGAAGGCATTGATCTGAAGATGTTTAAGTAGTCCGTACCGCGTGCCGAAATCATCGCAGACCAACGGCGTTATCATGTTCTTGCAATGTCGTTTCCTATCAAAACATGTGTCGTCTGTTCTGAAGAGTTCGAATTGAGGCCGGGCAAGCCCGGCTTCGCCAATCGCTGTCCTGCGTGCAGCGAGCCGGAGGCTACGGAATCAACTGTGGCCGGCAAAGTGGACCCCGGCGACCGCAAGTCCGCCAGCGAAATGAACGAGGCCCGGCGGAAGGCAATCCGCGACATGCTCTACCGCGGGGACAGTTGACGGCGTTCCGGCTTCAAGGAACTTGGTCATCGTGGTATCCCACCCTTGCCGCGATGAAACTGCGTCAAGGATGGGGCACCCGGCATGCAGCAAAGACACGAAGGGCGCTGACCGGTGATTCCGGTAGCGCCCTTTCTATTGCTCCGATTGAAGATGCTCAGACGTAATCGCCGAACCGCAATGCGCGCATCTGTTCGATCTGTCGCTTCAATTCGTCCATCTGTTTTGGGTCAATCTTGAAGTCGTCGGGATTGAAATTGTTGCGGAACTCTTCCATCTGCTGACGAAGTTGCTCAATCTGCTTCGGATCGATTTTGAAATCCTCGGGATTCAGGCTATTGCGCAGTGCCTCAGCCGCGGCCGCTGCCGCAATTGGATTTTCCGCAAACTCCTGGCTGAGTTCGGCCATCAACGGGCAGTCGCTGGATGGGAAGAGATTCTCAATCTCCAGCGAGCCCTTGTGCTTTGAGTCCACTTGCAGCGTGAGTGTCAGCTGCTTTTTATCGCGGAGGACGGTTACCGGCACCGGCTTGCCCAGGTTAGAGCGAAGCGTGCGGTCCCATCCGGCAAGATTCGTCACTGTCTCCGAACCTACTTTGAGAATTACGTCGAAGGCCTTGAGGCCCGCCGTGGCGGCTTCGCTCTTGCGCGCCACCTGCTTTACCATCAGCCCGCTGGGCACGCCCAGGTACTCAGCCATTTGGGAGGTGAGGGGCTCAACCATCACGCCAACATTCAGGCTGCTGCCGAAGAACGGCAGATGAAATCCTCCGCCCGCCATCGGCGCATCGCCGCCGCCGGAGAGAATGCCCATACTCGGCGGCGGAGAGGATACTGCGCGGTCGTTGCCGATCTTGTTCCACACATCGTGTCCCAGCACCTGGCGATCTGCCAGTTCCACGGCCATGGTTTGAATATTGCCGTCGCGGCTGATCTCGATGCTCACCTTGCGGCCCGGAGGAATCTCCTTGAGCATGCGACGCAACTGCTCGGAGCCTTCAACATTTTGCCCGTTCAGTTGCAGCACCACGTCGTTGACCTTGAGCCCGATCTGTCCGGCTGGAGCATCGTGGTCGATGAGCGTGATGACCGCGCCGCGCACCTCTTTCAGCTTGAGAGCCTGGGCTTTTTCCGCATCCACATCTGTCAGTTCAACGCCCAGATAACCCTGCGAACCTGAAACCAGCAGCGGAGGGGAGCCATCCATAAGTTGCCCAAGACCGTTTGATTGCGCCAGGGCAGATTGAGGAACCATGACCAACCCCGCGGCAAGAATCACGACAGGGATTACCGCTCGACCAAGACTTTGATACGGCCTCAATAAGTAGTTCATCTCTTCTTCTCCATCGATCGCTTCTTTCTTCCGGCGCCGCGCTCTTCGCCTTGCGGCGCGGTCGCAGGAAGGCAAGACGTGTTACTGAATCTCAGGGGCCCGACTCAAAACCTGTCGGGAAACATTACGGATCTGCGGACTGTCGTCCGAAGTGGAAACCGAGTACAAGACCTGCCGAACGCTGGTGTCGGCTTCCACCGGCTCCAGAATGTTGATGGACTCGGTGCGAATGCGCGGGTCGTTATCGTCAAGCAGCGCCTCAAGAACCGCATTGCGCACCCGCACGTCCTGTGCCACATAGGGTTCCAAACCCTCCAGCGCTTTTTCGCGTACGCCGGCATTCTTGTCGTAGCGCAGGGCAACCATCAGCGCGTCGCGGATGCCTGCCGCCTGGCAACTGTGTCCGGCGCGGCACTCAGCCGCGAGCAGCCCGACCGAGTCGTCGCGTACGCCAGTGGATGATGAGTTTTCAGATGCCAGCATCAGCAACTGCCGGATCGCCGGGTCGTCCAGCGAGCCTTTGATCTGCCCCGGCACCAACTGGTTATAGCTGACTTCGACCATCTCGCTGCCTGGCTGCCTCACAATGCTTGAGACGTTGGCAACATTGGTGAGCGCCATTGGCGCCGCCCGCTGTGGCTGCACACTGGCCGCGGCAACGGCAGGTACTGCCATGGCGGTGTGCGCGGCGCGATTCTGAGCAAACTCGAAGCCGCCCAGGCTGCCTGCTCCGATGCCGGCCACCAGCAAAAGGGCGGCGGCCACCGGCGCGGCCTGCAAACTGGCCACGCTGTTCATCAGCCGCTGCGCCAGCCGTTCATACCAGTGCATTGGCGGCAGTGCATCCAGCGCCTCATCCAGCCGAAGCCTGCTCCGCGCCACGAGGTTTGCGCCCGGCTCAACCACTGGAAGCGCGTCGGCCAGTACCTTGAGTGCCAGCACCTGCTCCCTCTCCTTGCGGCAGGCTGTGCAGTCGCCCAGATGGCGTTCAAGCTCGTGCACCTGGTCGTCTGGCAACTCCCCATAAGCTGCCGTCACAATCCGTTCATGTGCAAGATCGCAATTCATAACTACGTCCTTCCAGCCTCAATAAAGTTCCACAATAATTCCATTAATATTTGGCCAAAATCTCATCGCCAGCACGGCTTACCTGAGCTCCGCCAACTGCGCTCTGAGCTTCTTTGTCGCCCTGAAGAGCGTGTTCTTGGCAGTTTCTTCCGTTGTATGCAGCATCTCGCCGATGGTCCGCAGCCGCAGTCCCTGGTAGTGCTTCAGCTCGAAAACCATCCGTTCCCGCGGCGTCAGCTTCACCAGCGCGGCCTGAATTTTCTCGCCCAGAACCTTGCGGTCCAACTCCTTGGCGGGATTTGAAAACGACCGGTTGTCAGAGACTGAAGCCAACAGGTCAATCTCGTCGCCGGAGTGGTCCACTATAACCGCGTGATCCTCGCGCCGGGTTTTTTTGCGCCGCAACTGGTCCAGGCAAAGGTTGGTTACGATCCGGTAGATCCACGTATAAAAAGAGCACTCAAAGCGGAAGTTTCCGATGTACCGGAAGGCCTTGAGAAAAGCCTCCTGGTAAATATCTTCGGCGTCGTGCTCGCTGCCGGTGAGGTGCAAGGCCAGGCGCAAAACCTGGTGCTCGTACTGCCGCACCAGCGCGTCGAATGCCACCCGCGAACCAGCCTGCGCCTCGCGGATCAGTTCCGACTCCACGGCGCGGGCCTGGAGGCGCGCCTCTTCGCGGCCTGCGCCGTCGCGTCCCGCTCCGCCCATCGCCCTCGTCGCAGCCATCCCTGCTGAGGATTGTACCTTCCGCGCGGTGGGCCAGCCCAACGTCGGCGAAATTCCTGCCGGAGGAACCGGGTAACTTACGCCATCTGTTGCCATCGAGTCTCCATTGCCGGAAGGGGGGTCTTTCTTCTGCCCAATCGGCACTGAGCGCAGCCGCAGCCGTTTCAGGAATCTTTCTCCCGTGGACCTTTCCCCAGAAAGAATCCGCCTCGTGGCCGCTCACTTGCCTGCGGTTATGCGGAAAACGCCGCAGGAAGTGTCTGTACCGGAATAGACGGTGAACTGCCGGATTTGTAATCCATACCGGCGATTCCCCGGTACTTTGGTAAGTTGGCCGGTTCGGGCCGGCAAATCCCGATGACCCGGCAGGCCCGGATACACTGGAAAGCGATGACTGGAAACCTGTTTGAAAGCCTCCCCCCCACTGAAAATGCAAGCGAATGGTTCACAGCCCACTGCGATGGCGGCTCCCGCGGCAATCCCGGCCCGTCCGGCTACGGCGCCGTTGTCGAAGACGCCAAGGGGCAGGTTGTTGCCCGTCTGAGCCGCTTCCTGGGGGTGCAGACCAATAACTATGCCGAGTACTCCGGCCTGCTGGCGGTGCTCGAATGGGCCATCGCGAACGGTGCGAAGCGGCTCCGCGTCGTGTCTGACTCCGAATTGATGGTCAAGCAGATGAAGGGGCTTTACAAGGTAAAAAGCCCGGGGCTGATTCCTCTGTGGCAGGAAGCCAGGCGGCTGAAGGGGCAATTGGACGGGTTTGAGATTCGGCATACCCTTCGCGGCGGCAACAAGGAAGCCGACGCGCTGGCGAACGAGGCTATGGACAAGGGGATGGGGCGGTAAGCGGAGAGCGGGGTTAGCGAGTTGGCAGCGTTGGCCACTTGTGAGTGCTGGAAACGCAATCTGCCCACGAGCATAGAATGAAGTGCAAATACCCGAACTTGAACTCATGGGGGCGCTTCAATGTCCGGATTCTTGCGCGATTCATTGCGAGTTCTTGGTTCACGAAGGAGCCTTGCGCTGACCGCGTGCACCGCCCTGCTCCTGCTTGTTCCATTCATCCTGTGGTCTAGGAACTCAGTGCGGCCGGAACTCGTACGGCTTCAGCGAGAGCGCGGCTACCGGCTGGTTTCAGTGCGAGTGTTTGATGACAAGGTCTACACAATCTCGTTTGCAGACCGCACGATGAGATCGTCCAAACCGTTCCTCGATCAAGGATCCGTGGAGAGCGGCGCAGTTTCACCCGATGGGACTCGGGTCGCGTTTTCCCACTGCCTGCCGCCCGGATTCACGCATCCCAGCCCTAACATACAAGATTGTCCCAGCGGCTTTGTTTTAGCGACCGTGCGAACAGATGGAAGCGATCTTAAGGACTATCAGGGTTTGGTGAATCAGGGGTCGAATATCTGCTGGTCTCACGATATGTCGAAACTGGTGACGACGATGGACGACCGGCGGCAACAGCACGGCTGGGCTACTGACAAATTGGTGATTTTCGATCTCAACACAGGGCAGACCGAGGTAATCGACGGCGAGTTTGACACTTTTGCCGTTCCCCAGTGCTGGTCGCCTGACGACAAGCAGATTGTCTATACGGTCAACAAACCCGTGGGAATCCGGATCCTGCGCCTCTACGACACCCGATCAAAGAAATCGAAAGATCTTGCCAGCGGCGGTTTTGGGACTTGGTCTCCCGATGGGAAGTGGATCGCGTACCTCTTTTGCCCGCCATCTTTGCGCGGCTGCGCATATTACCGCATTCGCACTTCCACCGGCGAGCAGAGGCTCTTCTTCACGGCTGACGATGATGAGACTGGCCTATCTTGGTCTCCCGACTCGCGCTATGTCGCCTATGTCAGCATGGCCCGCCTTTTCGAAAGGACGCCTTCGGAGATGGTGCGCGAGATGGTGCGGCTTCGCGTCAGGCGTCTCGAAGACAACGTCGAATACCCGTGTGCCGACTTCTTTGACGGCGACAGCATGAGGTTTGATTGGGTAAGTTAAGATCCTCTCGAAAATGGGGGGAGCCTGAACACTAGAACTGGCTGCATAGATTTTGCTCGGCCAGGAAGGAAAATCCCTCAGGGACCAAAGCCCCATATTTTATAGGGCTTTGACGGCACGGCTGAAGCCGTGCCCTTTCAAAACCCGATTCATGCAACGCGTCTAGGCGCATACGCCCGCAACCGCTCGAATCGTTCCGATTCCGTGCTCCCTATTCCCTGCTCCCTGTTCTTCTCACACTTTCCGTCCCAGGTCGTTTCTCCAGGTGTGGCCCCAGCGCTCGAGCAAATGTTCGGAGCACTCCGGTCCCCACGATCCCGCAAAGTAGTTGGGGAAGACTTCAGGCTTCTTCGCCGCCCATGCGTCGAGGATGGGCGTGTAGAGGGCCCAGTTGATCTCCACGCCGTCGCGGTGCGAGAACAGCGTCTGGTCGCCCAGCATGGCGTCGAGCAGCAAGCGTTCGTAGCCGTTGGCGCTCGACTTGCCGAAGGCCGCCTCGTAGTCGAAGTCCATGATGACCGGGCAGACATCCATGTTCGGCGTGGTGGGCACCTTGGCGCCAAAGCGAAGAGAGATTCCTTCGTCCGGCTGAATGCGGATGGTGAGCAGGTTGGGCTGAATCTCCTGGCACGGCCCTGTGGCTGCCATGCGGTTGAAAATGAGCAGAGGCGGCTGCTTGAACTGAATGCTGATTTCGGTGGCGCGTTTTTTGAGCCGCTTGCCGGCGCGCAGGTAGAAAGGAACGCCTGCCCAGCGCCAGTTTTCGATTTCAAGCCGCAGCGCGGCATAGGTTTCTGTGCCAGAGTTCGGATTGACGCGCACCTCGTCGCGATAGCCAACAACGTGCTGGCCCTCCACAATGCCGGGCCCGTACTGGCCGCGCACCGCATTCAAAATTGGAACCGGCGGAATCGCGCGCCATACTTTTACTTTTTCCCGCCGCACGGCTTCGGAATCAAAGCTCGAAGGTGGCTCCATGGACACAAAGCTCAGCAATTCCATCATGTGGTTCTGCACCACGTCACGCAGCGCGCCGGCCTTTTCATAGAACGGTCCGCGCCCCTCGACGCCTAGTGTTTCGGCAGCCGTAATCTGCACGCTATCGATGTAATTGCGGTTCCAAACCGGCTCGAACATTCCATTGGCAAAGCGGAAGACCAAGATGTTTTGAACGGTCTCTTTGCCAAGGTAGTGGTCGATGCGGAAGACTTGGCTTTCATGGAAGACGGCGTTGACCTGGTGGTTCAGCTCGCGTGCCGAGTCCAGGTCGTGGCCGAAGGGCTTTTCGATGACAACCGACGCCACTCCCTGCTCCGGCTGGGCCATGTTCTGCGCGCCCAGATTTTCGACGATCCCGGCGAAGAACTCCGGCGCGGTTGCGAGGTAGAAGATCCGCTTGCCGCCGATGTTCTTTTGCTTGTCGATCCGATCCAACTCGGCTTTCAGGCCCGCGTAGTCCGCGGGATCGTCGAAGTTGAGCGGGAAGTAGCTGATGTGCTGTACAAAATCGTCCAGCTTGGGGTCGCTTGCATCCACGCCGCCAAATTCCACAATGCCGGCGCGCATATCCTTGGCGAACTCATCGCCGAGCGGCCGCCGCGCCACGCCCACAATGGCAAATTGTTTCGGCAGCAGGTTTGCCTGCCGCAGATGAAACAAGGCGGGCAGCAGCTTGCGCTTGGTCAGGTCGCCCGAAGCGCCAAAGATTACCAGGATTCCGGGATCGGGAATTCGCTCCGCGCCTTTCGGAACCTGCAAAAGGTCTTCCGGCCGTACATTCGCCTGTATTGTCGTCATTGCTGTCCTCCTGCTGTTTCAGCTTTCAGCTCTCAGCTCTCAGCTTTCAGCTTGTGGTTACCTACTGCCAACTCTTGATCTGTGACCCCTAATCTTTCTTCACTGCGTGTCCGCCAAACTCATTGCGCATGATGGCGAGCATGCGGTCGGTGAAGTTATTTTCTTCCCGCGAGCGAATGCGGCGCATCAATGACTCGGTAATAACCGGGGCGGACACATTCAGGTCGATCGCCTCGATCACCGTCCAGCGACCTTCGCCGGAGTCCTCCACAAAAGCTTCGAGCCCCTCGAGTGTGGGGTTCTTGCCAAGAGCATCGGCGGTCAGGTCCAGCAACCAGCTGCGCACTACGCTGCCGTAGCGCCATATCTGAGAAATCTGGGGAAGGTTCAGAGCGAACTCTTCTTTATTCTCCATGATCGTGAAGCCCTCGGCATACGCCTGCATCATGCCGTACTCGATGCCGTTGTGAATCATCTTCACAAAGTGGCCTGAGCCGCCCGGGCCTACGTGCCCCCAACCCTTGTCCGGCGCCGGAGCCAGTGTTTCGAAGATAGGCCGCAGATACTCGATCGGCTCCTTGTCGCCGCCGATCATCATGCTGTAACCCTCTTTGAGTCCCCACACTCCGCCGGAGGTGCCGACGTCAACAAACTGGAACCCCTTCGCGGCAACTTCCTTGTAGCGGCGCATCGAGTCTTTGTAATTCGAGTTGCCGCCATCGATGAGAATGTCGCCGGGGTTGAGCAGCGGCTCCAACTTCGCCAGCGTCTGGTCCACCGGATCGCCCTGCGGCACCATGATCCAGATAGCTCTTCGCCCCTTCAAGTTTTGGACGAGACCTTCGAGGGAGCTGACGCCGACATTGCCGGTGGCCGTCAGTTTCGCTACTGCGTCAGCGTTGAAATCGAAGCCTACCACCTGGTGGCCACCCAGCCGCAGGCGCTCCGCCATGTTACCGCCCATCTTGCCCAGGCCGATCAATCCAAGTTGCATAACTCCTCCGATGCCGATCTGCTAAAGAATGCCCAGACTTATCAACTCCCTGCGCAATTCTTGCTCGCTGTGAAACTGAATAGCTTTCATCCCCGCATTTACCGCACCGGCCACGTTTTCCATTCGATCGTCGATGAAAAGAATTCGTTCCGGCGGCCGGCCGAGTATATCGAGCGCCGTTTGATAGATGGCCTTGTCTGGCTTGCGCACGCCCAGGTAGCAGGAACTCAATGTCACCTTGAGATAACTGCGCAGGCCAAACTTTTCGAAGCGATACTCGTTGGTTTCGCGCGCTTCATTGTTCAGCACGCCTAACATGCACTTATTGGATGCTGAAAGTTCCTTCAAAGTTCCCAGCGCGCCATCGGGAAGCAGTTTGGACTGTGCGAGCATGAACGCGAAAAACTCATCCTGGGAAAACTTGCGCGGTTCGTTGAACACAGTCGCATCGAGATAATCCCTGACGGTAATTGTCCCCCGCTCCCATGCTGGATATGCCGCTTGGTGCCGGGCTTCAAAGCCAGCCGGATCGAGGTGGAAGCGCTCAATCGCAAGCGTGCGCTCCTGCGTGTCCCAGCCGTTGGTCAGCAGGACTCCGCCCACGTCGAACAGGATCACGTCGAAGGGGAACATCGGCGCCTTTCAGAGTGAGTTGATGCAATGAATCGTTGATGAACGTCAGAGCGGCTGGCTTATTCGCGGACCTCCCCGTGAATTGCCGCTGTCGTAGTCCTTTATGCGTCAGGCGGGGTTTGCCGAGCCATCGCCGCACATGTATTTCGCTTCGATGGCCTGCACCTTCTTGAAGCGGCGCGTATAGCGTGGTTCCGTTGTGTTGAAGACGGCGCCGACATAGGCGTTCACAATTTCGAAGGCCAGGGACACGCCGATAATGCGTGCTCCCATAACCAGCGCATTCATATCGTCGTGTTCAACGCCCTGGTGTGCCGAGTAGGTGTCGTGGCAAATTCCAGCGCGAATGCCGGGAATCTTGTTGGCCGCCACGCACACGCCCACGCCAGACCCGCAGATGAGAATTCCTCGCTGCGCTTCGCCAAGTTTGAGTGCCTCGCCCACCTTTTCCGCAAAGTCGGGATAGTCTGACGGCTCTGTGTTGTAAGCACCCAGGTCTGCCACTTCGTGCCCGGCCTGGGCCAAGTAAGCGCGAACTTCCTCCTTGAGAGGAAACCCCGCATGGTCGGAGCTGATTACGAGCTTCAAAGTGCACTTTCCTTTCAGAACGGTTGTCAGTATTCAGTTGTCAGTTATCAGTCCACGGATCAGAAACATTCTGAATCCGCGATTCCGATAACTGGCCTCATGGAAACTGACAACTGAAAACTGATCACTGACAACTGTCTTACTTCACCAGTTTCTTTGCGCGCGCGGCTACGTTCTCCGCGCTGAATCCCAATTCCTTCATTGCAATCGCTCCCGGCGCGGATGCTCCAAACCGGTCGAGCCCGATCACGTCGCCGTCCAGGCCGACATATTTCCACCAGCCCAGCGTCGCTCCAGCCTCGACTGCAAGCCTCGGCACGCCCGCGGGTAGAACGCTTGCTTTGTACTCGGCCGTCTGTTCTTCGAAGATCTTCCAGCTCGGCATGCTGACCAGGCGCGCGCGAATTCCGCTGGCCGCCAATAGTTTGACCGCATCCGAGGCGGCCCACACTTCAGAGCCGGTGGCGATCAGCACCACCTGCGGATTGGCGGCATCTTCCAGCACATACGCGCCCTTGCATACTCCTTCATAGGCGTCGTGCGTGGCCGGGTCGATCACCGGCACATCCTGACGAGTAAGCGCAAAGAAGCATGGAGTTTTGCGCTCCAGAGCCAGCCGCCACGCCGCGGCAGTTTCGTTCGCATCCGCCGGACGAAAATCCGTCATGTGCGGCAGAGCGCGCAGCGCCATCAGGTGTTCGATCGGCTCATGCGTCGGGCCATCTTCGCCCACGCCGATGGAGTCGTGCGTAAACACAAACAGCGAGTGGACCCCCATCAACGCAGCAATTCGCAGCGCAGGTTTCGCATAGTCGGAAAACACAAAGAAGGTGGATCCGAAAGGAATGAGCCCACCGTGCGCCGCCATTCCGTTGACTGCTGCGCACATGGCAAGTTCGCGCACACCGAAGAACACGTTGCGGCCCGCCGGGTCGAGGTGGAAATTTGCTCCGGGCTTGAAGATCGTCTTGGTTGAAGCGGTCAGGTCCGCGGCTCCGCCAAACAGCTCTGGAACATCCTCGGCAATGGCATTCATTACCGCGGCGCCGGCATTGCGCGTCGCAACTGCCTTGCCAACAGGGAAGCTGGGAATCGTCTTCTTCCAACCCGCTTTCAGTTCGCCCTTTTGGGTGCGCTCAAACTCCGCGGCCAGCTCGGGGAACGCCGCCGCATAACCGGCGAACAGCTTGTTCCATTCGGACTCAAAGCCCGCGCCGCGCTCACCGGCCTGCCGCCAGTTTGCCAGCGCGTCTTCAGGAAGATAAAAGCTCTGGTCCTCGGGGAATCCGAAGAACTTTTTGGTAGCAATAACATCTGCGGCGCCCAAGGGCTCGCCGTGCGATTTGCTGCTCCCTGCCTTGGGCGATCCGTAGCCGATGACAGTGCGAACCGCAATCAGCGAGGGTTTGCCGGTCTCGGCCTTGGCGGCTTCGATTGCCGCTTCAATGCCGGCCACATCGTTGCCGTCCATTACGCGCTGCACGTGCCAGTTGTAGGCCTCGAAGCGCTTGTAAACATTCTCTGTGAAGCTCAGTTCGGTTGGGCCATCGAGAGAGATCAGGTTGTCGTCGTAGAGAACGATCAGCTTGCCCAGGCCGAGGGTTCCGGCGAGCGAAGATGCCTCGTGAGACAGGCCTTCCATCATGTCGCCGTCGCCGGCCAGCACGTAGGTGTAGTGATTCACAACGTCAAAGCCGGGCCGATTGTAGGTCGCTGCCAGGTGCTTCTCTGCCATGGCCATTCCAACAGCCATCGCGAGGCCTTGCCCGAGTGGACCGGTGGTGGCCTCAACGCCGTCGGCAACGCCGAACTCCGGATGCCCCGGCGTGCGCGAACCCCACTGCCTGAAGCCCTTCAGATCGTCGAGCGTAAGTTTGTAGCCGGAGAGAAACAGCGTGGAATAGAGCAGCGCAGACGCGTGGCCGTTTGACAGCACGAAGCGATCGCGGTCCGCCCACTTGGAGTGCGCCGGATTGTGCTTCATCAGCTTGTGAAACAGCAGGTACGCAATGGGCGCACAGCCAAGCGGCGCGCCGGGGTGGCCGCTCTTGGCCTTCTCCACGGTATCGACGGCAAGAAGCCGCAGAGTGTCGATGGAGAGCGTATCGAGTGAAGTATCAGTAAGGCTGGGAGTCATTTGGTTGGAAATTTTCCTTTCGGCTGAAGTGCGGTCCGCACCCTTGGAACTCTTTAATTGGCGTCAACCTTGACTTCAACATTGTATCCAAGCCAGGCGTCCTGCTCAGGCCAATGGAGGGTCCATTCCACTGCGGCGCTTCCGGCTCCGGGGGTAATATCCGCGCTGAACCCGGCGCTGCCCAGGCTGCGGCTCAACGATTTACACGTTGTCTTCCAGCCGTCGTCGGTCCAAATCACGGCAAAAAGCCTCTCGTCCAGGATGCGCAGGGTGCTTGCCGGGGCAATTTTCTGAATCGGCCGCCGCTGGCTGTAAATTTCCACATCGCGGCGCAGTTTTTGCCTGCCCGCAGGCTCGCAGTAGCGTTCATACACGGGATCGATGCGGTCGAAGATCTTGCCGTCCACAGCCGAGCGCAGCAGCTTGAGGTACTCCGCGTGCGCCCAGACCAGGGGCACAGCCGACCCGGCCGGCTTGCCCAGCCGCAGGCTCGTACCTGCCCTGTCCGGCTCGTCCCACACTTGCTCCGGCAACATTTGGCCGCAGGTGGCAAACGCTTCATAGGTCTTTATCATCTGCTCAAAACCGTTGCCTGCCGCCAGCTCGTAGTGCGCACGTTCGCCAGTGAGCAGCGGCCAGACACGCCCCTGGCCCCAGCCCTGAAACGGGCCGCCATCCGGCCTTTGCCCGTAGCCGTCGCCGTTGTACCGCAGCCAGCCGGGCCCCTGCGGCAGGTCGCGCTTCAGCACGGAGTCCACCACCTTGAGCGAGTCAACAATCAGCGGATCGTTCGCCTGGCGAACGCCGTACCGAACCAGTTCCAGGAAGCCGGCGTCGATGATTTCGCGGGCTTCGAACGCAACGTTCGCGCCCGGCGCCCGGTTTGCGAGCCGCAGGATCTCGTCGCCGCAGCTTTCGCAGGCGTAAGCCTCGCCCTTCTCCGGCGGGCGGATGCGCATGTAGTGACGCTTGATGGCGGGGTGCAGAACGCCGTTGTTGGTCACCGTCCAGTCTTCGATGTGTTTCTCGATCCAGTCGGCGTATTCCTCAAGAAACACGGCCATCTCACCCGAATCGTGGGCGCGGGCAATCTCGGCGGCGCAAATCAGGCCGCCGATAACGGCCGCCAGCGTCGAGGGCGAGTAGCCGGCGTTCTCCTCCCAGCGCTCCTGGTGGGTTATGGGCGCATGACGCAGCAGGAACCCCGCCGCCCGCTCCACGAAGGGGAAGATTTTCAGTTCGCCCAGGGCGTCGGCCTTCCACAGGCGCCACGCCAGCATCAGCGGAAACGCCACCTCGTCCAGTTGCAGGCCGCTCCAGTAGGGTGTTCCGTCGATCCAGAAATTCTGCGCAAAGCCACCGTCGGGCTGCTGCGTACAGGCCAGGTAAACCAGGGCACGGCGCGCCGTATCGGCCCGTCCGCAGGCAAGGAGCGCGGTCGCCGTCTGCACCATATCCCGCGTCCAGACCAGGTGGTAGCCGCCCAGGTCGTCGTCGCCCTTTACCTGTCCCCAGGGAATCGACAACGAGGCGACAAATGCGCCTGAATATGTTTTATCCTCGTGGGCCAGCAAAACATTGTGGCTGGTGCGCATCAGCTTGCCGCCGTCGCCTGCCTTTGCCGCCAACCACTCCGGATTGGCCGCTCGCTTCCATTGCTCGATGAAGCGGGTGCGCTGATCCCTGAACGGCGTTGCCAGCGCGCCCATCGTCTGCTGCGTGGCCGTGTGATGTCCCTCGCCGAGCCCGAAGGCCACGGTGAACTCCCACGAACCGTCTACACCCGCGTTCGCCAGCGCCAGCTCGCCCATCAAGGCAACGTTGCCGCCGGTGGCCGACCCGAACTCCCAGTCCATGCGGAAGTTATCCATCAGGTCGCGCCAGCCGTCGCTTGCGCCCACAAATCCGCAACTCACACGGGAAAACCCGCAACTGGCAGATAAAGCCAGCGACCACTCGTTTTTCCACGCCAAAAGCACCTTTTTGCCGGCAATGTCGAGCGCGCGCGCATTGTTGCCCGCTCCACCATCGTTAAGGTGCGGCGCCAGCAGGGCATAGACCTTGAGCCGCGGCAGCAGGTCCTCGTGTCCCTCGAGCTTTACGTGCGTAAGAACCACGCTATGATGCGGGTCGCAGATGATTTCCTTGGTCAGCTTGTAGCGCCCCTGGGGATCGCTGTTCACATAGCGCACCCCCAGCGCCTCCGCGTCGATGTACTCGAAGGTCGACTCCAGGTCGCGCTTCTCCTCGTGGACGAACGTCTCGCCGTCGGTCACCAGGAATTCCATGTCGCGGACCTGCGCCCGGTCAATGGTGGGGTGATAGATCTCGTTCAGGATGCCGTGCGAGCAGGTGAACCACACCCGGCTTGAGGCCGAGTAGGCGGTGCCCACCGCATCTTTTACGCTCGAGGTCCAACGCGGCTCCAGGCCGGGGCTGCCGAACGCTTCGCCCTGCTGCTCGAGCCACCGGTAGTCCGCCTGATCGTTCATGGTTGCACACAGCTTTTCGGATTGTGAGACTTGGAATGCCGCATCAGAATTGGGGAATGTACGCGGAAGATCGGGGAAGCCGCCCGCCAACGTCCACCTTATCGATGTTCCGCGACCGGCAAAGGTTTCCTAATTACTCTTATTCACAGTCTTTTGCACCCCTCTAGCCCTTTTGAGCATCCATCTACAGTGAAGGCCCCGCTGCCGCTTGTGAAGAGCGTCGAGCAGACCCTCAGGCGTCCAACACCTTGTTCGCTGCTGCTTAGCGCAGGGTTCCACCCACACCTTACAATTCGAACGGAGGAAATTCCCCGATGGCTTATGAACTTGCACCACTGCCCTACGACTACGCCGCGCTTGAACCCTTCATCGACGCCGAAACGATGAAGCTCCACCACGATAAGCATCACCAGACCTACATCACCAATGTGAATGCCGCTCTGGCCAGTCACCCCGCGCTGGCTGCCAAGTCCGTCGACGATCTGATCAGTGATCTAGCTGCTGTTCCTGAAGATATCCGCGGCGTTGTCCGCAACAGCGGCGGCGGTCACTCGAACCACACCGCTTTCTGGAAGCTGATGGGCCCGGCCAGCTCCGCCGGCATTGGCGGCAACCCCTCGGGCGCTATTGCCAGCCAGATATCTGCCGACTTCGGCGACTTTGACGCTTTCAAGAAGACCTTCAACGAAACCACGGCCAAGCAGTTCGGGTCCGGCTGGGGCTGGCTGGTCTTTACCGGCGGCAAGCTCAAGGTGATGACCACGGCGAACCAGGACTCGCCGCTCTCGCAGGGGCTTTATCCGATTCTGGGCAACGACGTGTGGGAGCACGCTTACTACCTGAAGTACCAGAACCGCCGGCCGGAATACCTGGCCGCGTGGTGGAATGTCGTCAACTGGGAAGAGGTCAACAAGCGGCTTGCGACTGCAAAGGGTTAAAAAGCAGGGATCGGGGGTCAGGGATCAGTTAAAACACCCTGATTGAGATTTGGGGCTTCCCACCCTTGCGCCGGGAAAAGGCGCAAGGATGGGGCACGGTGCATTTAATTGGAGCCCTGAGAGGGCCGGGGACAATTTTGCGCTGATTCCTGACCCCTGAACCCTGAACTATCGTCTGCAACTCTTTCCTCGTTTTCGTGTCTAACCACGCAGGAGCGACACACGCCCGTGCGTAATCTGCTTTCTTTCTCCCTTTTGGGAACTCTTGCCTTGATTCCAGTTGCCGCCTCGGCCCAGGCGGCCAGCTTTGAGGTGTCGCAGCTCGGCCACCCGGTGGGCACAGCCAGCTTCAATTTCGTCGCTACTCAAGCCGGTTTTGACTCCACTTCGCTGGTTCGCGTCTCAACGAAAGGGCTCGAGTATGCCCTCTCCAAAACTGAGCAGCTCTCCGCAGACAATGAGTTCAGGCACGTTCAACTGAGCGCCGCGGTCAACGGAACGGCCGTCAACGTAGCTGCCGCGCCCGACTCGGCCCAACTGCTGCTGAACGTCTCAGCCAACGGGCGCAGTTCCACCGCCCTTCTTGACGCGCATCCCGGCGCGGTCTTTCTTGCGGATTTCGATCCCGGCGCGCTTGAAACTCTGCTGACACTCGGCGTGATCCGCAACAACCGCGATCTTTGGGCCATCCTGCCCAAGCAAGCGGGCACGCAGCCCGGATCAGTAGCGCAAATCGAGTTAGCCACCTACGCCGATGAGCAGGGAACTCTGGATGGGAAGCCCATCACCGCTCATCACCTGGTCGCCACCATCGCCGGTGCCCGGACCGAGCTCTTCTCGGGCCCGGAAAATCAGCTATTGCAGGCTGAACTTCCGCAGAAAGGCTTCGCGCTGGTGCGCAAGGGCTTTGTGCTTACGCCGCCTGCGAAACCTCTGGCACCACCGGCCTCCTGACGGGGAGAAGATACGACGCGAGTTTCACGCTGGAGAGGACCGGCAACGCTGGCGCGGGACTGTTAGCATTTCTCTATGTTTTTGCCGTCCCTCCGCAAGTCTCTGCCCGCATCCTTAGCCGCCTGCCTGCTCCTCTGTTCATCTTTCACCCTCGTCGGCCAGGATTCTCAAGCGGCGAGCCACGACCACATCGTGCAGGTACTGCGCAGCCTCAATCGCGGGCGCTACCTCGGCCACGCGGCGGTTTCTCCGGACGGCAAGCGGCTGGCCTGGATTCAGGGTGCGCATGAGGGCGCTGAGATTCGCGTCGCCCCGCTCGACAACCTCGGCAAAAGCGCGCGCATTACGGCGGCTGCAACACCAGATCAGCACTGCAGCGAAAGCGACCTCACATGGTCTCCCGATTCCGCCGCATTGGCCTTCTTGTCAGATTGCCTGAGTTCGGGCGATCAGACGGACCTCTATCTTTCTCACCTGGATAACAGCCCCGCGCGCCGCCTTACATTGCTGAGGGGATACGTGGGGGCCCCGGCATTTTCTCCGGACGGAAAAGCCATCGCCTTTCTCTACGTCGAGGGAGCTACGCGTCCCGCCGGAGCATTGGCCGCAATGAAACCGCCATCGGGAATCATTGGAGAGGATGGCGTTGAAATCCAGCGCGTCGCGGTTGCAAAGGCTGCTGCGCCGGAGGCTGCCGAGCCAACATTCGCCACGCCGGCCAACCTGCATGTGTACGAATTCGACTGGTCGCCGGATTCCAAATCCCTCACTTATGTTGCCGCCGATCCACCGGGAGAAAACAACTGGTGGGTGGCGAAACTCTACACGCAGGCGCTGGGCGGCGAACCTAAAGCCATCCTCGCTCCCGCTGATGTCCCCAGCCCGCTGCATGGCCTCCAGATCGCCGTTCCGCGCTGGTCGCCGGATGGGAAGGCCATCGCGTTCATCGGCGGCCTGATGAGCGACCAGGGAGTGACGGGCGGGGATGTGTGGATTGTTGCAGCAACCGGCGGCGAGCCTCACAACCTGACTCCGCAGCGGCCCAGCTCGCCGGCCTGGATCGTGTGGGACGGCAACCGGAACCTCTTTTTAAGCGAGATTGCAGGCGGCAATTGCCAACTCGTGCGCTTGCGTCTTGAAGGCGACGCCGCGGGAAACAACGTTTCTGGCATTGCCGGCAAACCAATTTTCAGCTTTCCCGGAAACGTCGGCGCCGACCACTTGGAGCTGAGTCTTTCCGCTACGGCCGACCGCTCTCTGTTTGTCTTCCGCGGCGGCAGCGTCAACCATCCGCCTGAAATTTATGGCTCGAGGCCCGGCGACCCGGCCGGTTCGGGAAACGGACCTGCAGGCCTGACCCAGCTCACGCATCTCAACGAAGGTGTTGAACCGGCATGGGGCAAGTCAGTGTCCCTCGATTGGACGAGCGACTCCTTCCGCGTACAGGGCCTGCTCATGTTTCCCAAGGGCTACGACCGGTCGAAAAAGTATCCACTTATTGTCGACGTCCATGGGGGGCCAGCCGCCGTGGTGCTTTCCAACTGGGGTCCGGGCTGGGGCCTCAGTCCCGCGGCTTTCTCTGCCCTGGGCTACTTTGTCCTGCAGCCTAATCCACGTGGCAGCTACGGACAGGGCGAGGCCTTTACCCAGGCCAACCGAAAGGACTTCGGATACGGCGATCTGCGCGACATCCTGGCCGGCGTCGATACTGTCTTGGCGAAATATCCTGTCGACCCCGGCCGGGTTGGCCTGACGGGCTGGAGCTATGGCGGCTTCATGACCATGTTTGCCGTTACGCAGACGAACCGTTTCAAAGCAGCAGTCGCCGGCGCCGGTATCTCCGACTGGCTCAGCTACTATGGCCAGAATTCCATCGACCAGTGGATGATTCCGTACTTTGGCGCTTCGGTTTACGACGACCCGCAGGTCTACGCCAAAAGCTCGGCTATCACCTTTATCAAACAGGCAAGAACGCCCACGTTGACCGTGGTTGGCGACCGCGACGGCGAGTGTCCGGCGCCCCAGTCATTCGAGTTCTGGCATGCGCTCCGCGATCAACATGTGCCTGCGCAACTCGTGGTTTATCCCAATGAAGGTCACGGCTTCGTCGATCCCGGCCACCGCGAGGACGTGGTGGTGCGGGCGGTCGACTGGTTTGCCCGTTATATGCCTCCTGCTCCCTAGGGGAGCCTCTGCTCCCAATCCGCACCCGGAGGAGTCTATTTGAAGAGAGAAGCGGGTGAGACAACAGGGGCAAGACGACAGGACAGGCCGCTCGAAGCGCGAGCAGTCTGCTTCAAGCCAGAGTAGGGCCCGTCCTGATACACTTTTTCCTTGGAGTCTTTGAGAGCGTCTTTCGCCGGCCGGCAGCATGCAAGCGCGTCCCGTCGGGAGCCGGTCGTCTGGGCGGATTTCACCCGCCGCAGGCCAGCCTAAGGCTTGTGGTCGGGTTGCTATAACTCAATTCTTCTCACGTAATCGGACAGACCGTTCCGCGGCTCGACAAAGCGGGGCGGGGAGGATTCATGCGGCGGTTTTTGACGCTTGTTTTTATGTTGTGCCTGGCCATTCCTGCCGGGATATCCATCTCCGGCTGCACACGCAACCCGGCAGGGAAATACTGCCCTGTCCCGGGCTCGGATATTTTGACAACTGAGGTTGCATCGATCACGCTCCAGCCCCAGTCCACGGGCATCTCTTTGGCTTATGGACAGACCATGACGGTGCAGCAGCCCTCCGCCGTTACCTGCACTGGAGCAGGGGCCTCAGTGAATGCAAACCAGTACACCTACGGCACCACCAATAACAAGCTGGTTGATATTTCGCCCACCGGCCAAATCTGCGCCGGCACCTGGAACAGGAACACGGGCGGCGGCATCGCAGACTATACCATCTGCAATTTTCCGAACCCTCTGCCTTCGACCGGCGGCCTGCCTTATACCACGGCTTATATCACCGCATCGGCTGACTCGGTAACTTCTAATCCGGTTGCAGTCTACGTACATGCGCAGGTGAGTTCAATTGCGCTGGTCGGACCCCAGCAGTGTCTTTCCCAAACGCAAACGGCGCAGCTGGATGCCCAGGCCTGCTACAGCGTCAATGGCCAGCAGGTGCTGATGTGCAAGCCCTCCACCGTCACCAATCCTGCGCAGTTTGCGTGCCCGCTGCCAGCCGGTGTTACTACCGTTCCCGACTGCACTACGGCCATCGGCTTTCTCAACTATTCGGTCGCCAATTCAGGTGTGGGGACCATCAACACGAACACCAATCAGATCACCGCCAATGAGCCCGGAACCACAGCCATTAACGTTACACTCGCCGGCACCGGTTCCTCGGCTGGGTACTTCTCCACCTGCCCGCCGCAGTCGATTTCCGTTACACTCTCTGACGGAACTACCACGGGCGTCATCACCCGCGGCGTGCAGCAGAACCTGATCACCAGGATATTTGACACCAACAACCTGCCGATCTCCGGCCTCACGCTGGATTACCAGTCCACCAATCCCATCGCCATCAGCGCCACCAACGCCGGAAGCGTCACAGCCAGCTTCCCCGGCGTAGCGTCGGTTTATGCCATCTGCCAGCCGGCCGGATGTAATCCATCCCCTATCAATGAGCTTGGCTTGTACGGTACCGGCCTTTCCATTTCGTCGAATCCGGTGAACATTACCACTCCCGGCACCATCAGTGACTTCGTCTGGTTCGCCGCGCCCGGCCAGTCGCAGTACTTCGTCCCTATCGAACTGCTCACTGGCACTATTGGTTCCACGGTTCGTTTGCCCTACGTACCCAACTCCATGGTCATGGACGAGACCGGCACCAATCTTTATTTTGGTTCAGCCCGCGAGTTGATGGTCTACAACGCGGGCAGTAATACCATCTCCAAGCAGGACAGCAACGCTCCGGGCGTGGTGCTTGCCGTTTCGCCCAACAACGCGCAAGTGCTCGTCAATGACCAGGTGCGCCAGCTCTTCTATCTCTACAACGCCTCCGCCGGCAGCTTTACAACCTTTGGCGGCCTCGGAAACGCTGCTGTGTGGACTCCGGATTCGAAGACGCTCTATATCACCGATAACGCCGCGCTGAATAACCCGCCGGCGATTACCGGACACACCGACACGCTCTACGTCTACAGCCAGAACACGGGCTGGAGCACGTACCCGCTGCCGCCGAGCCCGCTGCCGCCTGGATCGATCCCGGCGGGTACGCTGCCGGCCAATGTGGCGGTCTCCGGCACAATGCAAACGCCGGCTCTGGCCATCCCCGGCGTCGGCGCCTATCTCAGGGGAACTCCGACCGTCGCTCACACCTGGTGCCCCGCTGGTACGGTGGGCAACTCCGCGAGCATGACGCTCTATCCGCTGGGCGATTCCAAGCCTGTGCAATCTGACGTTCTGACTGCAACCACCGACGGCAAACACATTATTGGCGCGGCTCTGCTCGGCGGCGGAATTACGCTCTCCGACCTCGCCGTTACGATTCCCACCTCCGAGTGCCCCATCGCCATCTCCGGCACTACGCAGACGCTGTCGCCTCTCACTATCGCGAGCACCGTCAGCCAGGTTTCGCTTACCGGCATCAATCCGACTGCAATCAACCAGGTCGTGGCTTCGCCGGTATCAAACCTGGCGTTTGTCACTTACAACGGCGTCTCGGCCGGCGCCCAGTTGCCCTACTATCTGCCGGTGGCGGGTGGCGCTCCGGGGACGGTTGGCTACGTAACGCTCACGGGCAGCGGAGCCATTACCGCGCCCATGGCTGGAGCCTTTACACCGGACGATTCCATCTTCTTCGTCTCTACCGCGGGCGATAACAAGATCCACTACATCAGCATCCCGGCCACCCCGTCCGCCGCGACGCCGCCCACCGACTCGCACCAGATCAGCCCCAATCTTCCAGCCTGCACGCCCGTCTCCGCAGGTGGTCAGGATGCCGGCTGCGCTTTCTCGGGGACCGGAACTGTTGTCCCGGCCACGGCGATTGCTGTGGTGCCTCGCTCCACAACATAGTCCGTGATTCAACGCATTGCAGACAACGGAGGCCGGCCATGCGCCGGCCTTCCTGCTTTCCTTGCGAAACGTTGAAGCACAATTGCGCGTGCCCCGTCCTTTCGCCTTGCTTCTGGCGAAAGGGTTGGAGACTGCGAACCCAACCCCACTAACCCGGCTCCCCCGCACGATAGAATCAAACCATGATCAAGGGCATTTCCTTTCTTCGTCCCACCGGCAATGCCGCGGCCTATGACCGGCTGGCGAGCTTCTTCGCGGCCCTGGGCTTTGCTCCCGGCAAGGGGTGGCATGAGGAGAACAGTCGGGGAGCCGCGTTTCTCGCGCCACTCGGCAACCTCGAGTTTGTTGACGGCCAGTTTCCTTCGACGGCGGATGTTCTGGTGGAAGTGACGGCGCTCGATGCGGTGCACCAGGCGGCGGCTACGTGGCTGCGCCCGCAGGGTGGGGAAGAAGCCGTTGCTCGGCTCTCGCCGATTACTGAAACACACTGGAAGTCGCAGATATTCACGGTCGAGCCTGAGCCTGGATTTTCCTTCAGCTTCTGGGCCTGGACCGATCCTGTTAAAGGCAAGCCCGTAGCGGTGGAAGGCGATCTCTCGGCTGCGGGAATGAAGTTCGCCATCGTCGTTGCCCGCTGGAATGCGGTCATCACCGACCGCCTGCTTGAGGGAGCGCTGGACGCGTTGATGCGCAGCGGCGCGGATCGGGCAGATATTCAGGTGGTGCGCGTTCCGGGTGCGTGGGAGATACCGGCGGCGGCGCGGACGATAGCGAACGCCGGACAGGTGGATGCGATTATTCCGCTGGGGTGCTTGCTGCGCGGAGAGACGGCGCATTACGAAGCCATCTACAACGAAGTGGCGCGCGGCATCGGCCAGTCGCAGCAGGAGACCGGGATTCCGCACAGCTTTGGCGTGCTCACGTGCGAAACGCTAGAACAGGCGCTGAATCGCGCCGGCATCAAGGCGGGAAACAAGGGCTTTGAAGCCGCCGCCGCCGCCATTGAGATGGTGAGCCTGCGCCGCAAGTTGCAGACGGGCGGTCCCGCTTGACCTCAGGTCAACAACATCACTCTTCGGGACGGCGTAAGTCGCGCGAGCTCGCCATGCAGATGCTTTTTCAGGCGGACATTGGCAAGCAGACACCGGACCAGGTTCGCGCTACTTTCTGGAAGGCCGGGGATGAGGTTGAGCCGGAAGTCCGCGGGTTTGCGGAAGATCTTTTCCGCGTTGCGGTCGCTCACCAGGAGGAGATTGACGCGCTTCTGGTAGCCAACTCGAAGCACTGGCGCCTTGAACGCATGCCGGCCGTCGATCGCAATCTGCTGCGCATGGCCGTCGGAGAGATGCTCGGCTTCAAGGGCACACCGTTTCCGATTGTGATTAATGAGGCGCTGGAGATTGGGCGGCGGTATTCTGCGCCGGAGTCGATTAATTTTCTGAATGGGATGCTGGATTCGATTGCGCACGGACTGTTGCCCAAATAGAGCGCCCGGATCCTATCTACAAAACAGTGCGCCCCAGGTCTCGACAGCGAGACCTGGGGCGCGCGTCTTTGGGTTTCAAGGCTACTGCGGCTTCGCTGGATGAGCCTTCTGCGCCACAGGTTGATTCTCGCGAGCCTGGGGGCCGACCTGGATGCTCTCGCCGAGCGCCGGCAGTTCCTGTTGCTGCGGCTTGGCTGACTCGTAGGCGCGGACAATCCGCTGTACCAACGCGTGGCGCACCACATCACCGTCTTCAAAGTGGCAGAAGGTTATGCCCTCCACACCATCCAGAATGTTGATTGCGTCCAGCAATCCGGACTTGCGCGGGTTGGGCAGATCGATCTGAGTGATGTCGCCGGTGATGACGGCCTTGGAGTTGTTGCCCATGCGGGTGAGGAACATCTTCATCTGTTCGATGGTGGTGTTCTGGGCCTCGTCCATGATGATGAAGGCGTCGTTGAGGGTGCGGCCGCGCATGAAGGCGAGCGGAGCAACTTCAATGACATTTTTCTCCAGCATCTTGTCGACTTTTTCGGCGTCGAGCAAGTCGTAGAGAGCGTCGTAAAGTGGGCGCAGGTAGGGATCGACCTTTTCCTGGAGAGAGCCGGGCAGGAAGCCGAGGCGCTCGCCAGCCTCAACCGCGGGGCGGACCAGAACGATGCGGCTGACCTTTTTGGCATTGATGGCGGCTACGGCCATGGCGACGGCGAGATAAGTTTTGCCGGTGCCGGCCGGGCCGACGCCGAAGACCATGTCGAACTGCTCGATGGCCTCGACGTATTTGCGCTGGTTGATGGAGCGGGGTTGGACGGTGCGCTTGACGCCAGCGGAGCGCTGCTTGCCTGAGTCGGCCAGTGAGCGCAGCGTAGTGGCGGGATCGGCAACGACCAGGCGCAGCATCCCATTGAGTTCGCCGTTGTGTGGATTGACGCCCTGGCGGCGGAGGGCCTCGAAGTCCTGAAAGATGCGCTGGACTTTAGTCACTCCCTCGTCGGGTCCCTCTACATGCACGGCGTCGGACCGTAAATCGATACGAACACCGAGTGAATCTTCCATGAGTCTGAGGTTTTCATCGCGAGTCCCAAACAAGGGCTCAAGGTTGGGCGTGATCTCCAGAGCGATCTTCAAAGGGGTCGTAGTCCTCCAGTACGGCGTTGGATGCGTGAAATATGCCGGACGGAACCGCAAGCGGACCCGCCCGGTGAAATTTTAAGGAGATTGTTGGCAGTAAACGCGGGGGACGCAGGAGGGCGTAACGAGAGAACCAAGGCAACTGGGTTAAGCAGGCTTCCAAAATCGCGGCGCAGGAGAGAGCCTAAGCTCTGGGCTGCCTCAAAGGACCGCGGGTTGGCATAGGCGACCAAATCCTTTATCTGGGCTTGAGAGTAGCGCGACTGGGCCGACTCGTCAATGTGCGGATGGATTACTTTAGCGGGAGATTGTGCCTTTGGAGGTACCTCCCTGGTTGTAGGAACCTCCGCGCTGGCTGGCTCGGCGCTGGCCAGCGCAGCGGAAGAATGTACCGCTAAGGTCCGTGATGTCAGACTCTTCGCCTGGAAATGGCGAGGGGTCCGGCCCCACTTCTCAGCTCTGCCCCGGATGGGCAGACCTCGGCCTGCTGCATGCCTGAATTTAAGGTCAGAAAGTCTTCAGGAACACTTCAGTCGCAGACGAGCCGGGTTGGGATATACAGGAGAGAGGCCCAACTGTGCACATTCTGCTTGTTGAAGACGAGACCAAGGTCGGCAATGCGCTATGCGCCGGGTTGCAGGCTGAGGGATACGAAATCGTCTGGGCGCAGACCGGCGAGGAAGGGTTCTTTCATGCCAGCTCGCGCAGCTTCGATCTGATCCTGCTGGATGTGATGCTGCCGGGCCGCGACGGCATCGAAGTTCTGGATACGCTGCGGAAGCATGGCAACAAGACACCGGTTCTGCTGCTCACGGCAAAAGATGCGATCGAGGACCGGGTGCTGGGATTGGATACCGGCGCTGACGATTACCTGGTAAAGCCGTTCGCCTTTGCCGAGCTGAGCGCGCGCATCCGGGCCCTGCTACGGCGCAATCAACAGGAACCGTCCGCCACAGTGACCATTGGCCAGCTTGAGATCGATGCGATGCGAAGGACCGTTATCCGCGAGGGGCAGCGCATCGACCTCACTGTGCGCGAATTTGAACTGCTGGAATACCTGGCACGCCATCATGGGCGAATTGTTTCCAGGGACATGCTTGCCCGCGACGTGTGGCGGGAAGTCGGAAGAGCAACGCCGCTGGACAACGTGATCGACGTTCATATCGCCAGGCTCCGTAAAAAGGTGGACGACCCATTCGCCATCAAGCTGCTGCACACAATAAGAGGCGTCGGCTTCACGTTGAGTGAGGACGCACTATGAACGGGTTCAAGCGCTCGACGCTGCGTGGCCGGCTGACAGTTCTTTATGCGTCGCTGCTGACGGCGGCTCTTCTTCTCTATGCGTGCGGCGTTTCCGCTTTTTTTCTCCGCAACCTGCACGAGCAGTTGGATTCAAGTCTTGGCCGTGACGTGGAAGCAGTGGAAGGAGTGCTCTCGATCGATGCGAATGGAGCGCTCGAATTCAATTCGCACGAAGGCGAAGCCGAGAATCGCGAGCGGGACCGGGGATACTTTCTGGAGGTCTGGTCCCAGGATGGCAAACTGCTCTATCGCAGCCAACTGCTTCACGACCAGGCGCTCGGTACAGTTCCGGCGAGTACGGCCACGGGGCGGCAATCCGCACACTCGCTGCAACTGCCTTCAGGAATGCGCGTGCGCACCATCAGCCGCGTTCATCATATCGGCAAGAACATCTCTGTTGTGGTGCGGCTTGCGGTGAGCGAAGAGCCTCTGTGGGAAGAGTTCTGGGAGATGGTTTCGATGCTGGCAATCGGGCTCCCGGTGGCTGTGCTTCTTGTGGCGCTCACCGGCTACCTGGTGGCCGCGCGCGCGCTCAAGCCGGTGGATGCAATGGCGCAGCACGCATCGCGCATTACGGCCGAGCAACTCAATGAACGTCTCGAGATCGAGAATCCCGAGGACGAGTTGGGACACCTGGGCACAGCATTCAACACGGCGCTGGCGCGGCTGGAGCGCTCGTTCGAACAGCTGCGGAGATTCACGGCCGATGCCTCGCATGAATTGCGGACCCCGCTGACCGCGATCAAAAGCGTTGGCGAAGTTTCGTTGGCAATGCCGGGAGATGTGAACTACTACCGGGACGTAGTCGGCAGCATGCTTGAAGAGGCGAATCGCCTCACGCACCTGGTAGATAGTTTGTTGACAATGGCGCGTGCCGATGCCGGACGGATTCAACTGCACCGCACCGGGGTGAATCTGTTTGAGCTGGCGAAGGAGTCATGCGGGCTGCTGGAAGTACTGGCCGAGGAGAAGCAGCAGACGATTCAGGTGGAGGGCGATATCCACGTTGCTGTATTGGCAGACCAGACGATTCTGCGGCAGGCGCTTGTGAATCTCGTTCACAACGCCGTGAAGTTTTCGCCGGTGAATGGTTCAGTGCGGGTAGTGGTTGCCGATTCGGGCGAGGCCGCGGTGATTGAAGTTCACGACAGCGGGCCGGGCATTTCGGAGGAACATCGCGCGCATATCTTCGAGAGGTTTTACAGGGTGGATAAGGCGCGTGCGCGCTCGGCGGGCGGAGCGGGGCTTGGGCTTTCGATCGCGCAATGGGCAGTGAACATACACGGAGGAACAATTGAGGTTGAGAGCGCGCAAGGCGGCGGGGCTATCCTCGGGTCCATCTTTCGGATTCGGCTGCCGAAGAGCGTTTAGAAGTCGATTGAGGAATTGGTTTGAAGCGGAATTGTATGTCTCATTCATTTTCATCACGCGCAAAGGAAGTAAGAATGCATCGGCTGGTGTCTGTCAGGTTTCTTAATTTTATATTCGGAATTTTCTTATTTTCCGCGCTGCAGGTGTGCGCGCAGACAGCATCGATCAGAGGGCAGGTGAAAGACGAGAGCGGGGCGATGATTCCGGGCGCGACAGTTACTGCCACAGGCGCAACAGGCAACGTTCTAACGGCAGTTTCCGCGGCGGACGGGGCCTACTCGCTCAAGCGCGTCCCCAACGGCAGTTATCGGATTGAAGCCACGTTTACGGGGTTTGAGATGAAGGATCCTGTTGCTTTCGTTGAACGCGGCCAGGATGCAGACCTGAATCTTGTTTTGAACGTAAGTGCGGTTGTCCAGAATGTGACGGTGGAGGCGCAGGATTCGGCGACCGTGTCGGTCGACTCCGGGAATAATGCGAGCGCAGTGGTGCTGAGCGGGTCGAAGCTCGATTCGCTGGCGGACAATCCGGACGACCTGGCGTCGGACCTGCAGGCGCTGGCCGGGCCGTCGGCAGGGCCGAATGGTGGCTCGGTTTATATCAACGGATTCAGTACAGGTGAGATGCCGCCCAAGGAATCCATTCGCGAGATCCGCATCAACCAGAATCCATTTTCGCCAGAGTATGATTCGCTGGGGCTGGGACGCATCGAAATATTTACCAAGCCGGGCTCCGGCCAGTTTCATGGAAGCGCCGCTTTCAATCTTGGAAGTTCCATATTCAACTCCCGCAATCCCTACGCAGCGGTAAAGGCTACGTTTCTGCTCAGGGAGTTCGGGACAAGCCTCGCCGGCCCCCTGGGTCAACGCGCTTCGTTCACATTCGATGCCCGCGGCGAAGTGACGGACAACGGCGCCATCATCAACGGCGCGACGCTCGATCCAGCCTCATTGGCCATCATCTCGCCATACACGGGCGTGAATGACGTAGCCCAGCATCGTTTTTTTGCGACTCCCGATGTGGACTATACATTGAACGACAAGCACACGCTTTCGATGCGTTACCGCATTTCGCAAACAGATATTCCGGACTCCGGGTTGGGCGGATTCAACCTGGTTGAGAGTGCCGATCACGCACACGCGCTGGTGCAGACGGCGCAGTTTGTGGACACGGATGTGCTGAATGAGAAAGCTGTAAATGAGACGCGGTTTCAGTTTTTCAATGGGAGCAGTTCGATGGCTGCGGTGAATCCCGGCGCTTCAATTCAGGTGTTGAACGCTTTCACGGGCGGCGGTTCGACGGTTGGCAAATCTTCTGACGTGCAGAGGAACTTCGAGCTGCAGAACGTGACCACTCTCACGCATGGCACAGTGGTGTGGCATTTCGGCGCCAGACTGCGCGCAACGGTGGAGCAGAACATCTCGCAACAGGATTTCAATGGCACGTTCACGTTCGGCGGCGAGACAGCTCCGGAACTGGACGCCAATAACCAGGTGGTGAAGGACGCGAGCGGCAACCCGGTGTTGATATCGCTCTCTTCGATTCAGCAGTACCAGAGAACGCTGATGCTGCAGAAGGCAGGCTTCACCACGGCGCAGATACAGGCCCTGGGCGGAGGCGCGAGCCAGTTCAGTTTGAGCGCGGGAAATCCGCTTGTGTCGCTCTCGCAGGTCGATGCTGGATTGTTTGTGGGGAATACATGGAAGGTGCGGCAGAACCTTACATTCGATCTCGGGTTGCGCTATGAGACGCAGAGCAATATCCAAGACCGCGGCAACTTCGCACCTCGTGTCGCAGCATCATGGTCACCGGGATGGTCACATCAGAAGCTTGTGCTGCGCGGTGGGTTTGGCATCTTCTACGACCGTTTTGCGCTGACAAACACACTCAACGCGCAGCGCTACAACGGCGTCAACCAGCAACAGTATGTGATCAACAATCCGAGTTTCTATCCGAATGTTCCCACTGCGGCGAGCCTTGCCGCATCGCTGCAGGGGCAGGTGATCGATCTGAATGCGCCGACCGTACGGGCGCCGTATCTGATGCAGAGCCTGTTCAGCGTGGAGCAACAGTTGCCGCTGCACACGGTGGTTGCTCTCAGTTACTCCAACTCGCATGGGTTGCATCAACTTCGGTCGCTCGATATAAACGCACCCGCTACACCTGGCAGCCCTTATCCACTGGGCAACAAGAATCCGGTGTTTCAGGTGCAGTCGTCCGGGCTGTTCAATCAGAACCAGTTGATTCTGAATGCCACATCGCAGGCGAGCAAGAACATATCGCTGTTCGGTTCCTATACGTATGGGAAGGCGATGAGCAATACCGATGGAGCTTCGACGTTCCCTGCAAATCCATACAGCATGGCCGGCGAGTATGGTCCCGCTTCGACCGATGTTCGCAACTTCGAGACCTTTGGCGGAACAATCCAGTCGATTTGGAAGACGATGTTCAGCCCGCTGTTGACAGTGAGATCGGGGCCGCCGTTCAACATTACGGTTGGGCGCGATTTGTACGGCACGACGCTTTTCAACGGGCGGCCGGGGATTGCAACCGACCCGACACGCACGGGCGTGATCCAGACGCGGTACGGATTGCTGGACCCCTCGCCAACCGCGGGCGAAAGTTTGCTGCCACGGAATTTCGGGCGCGGGCCGGGATCGATTCAGTTCAACATGCGGGCCAGCAAGACCATCGGGTTCGGTTCCGTGAAGGATCTGAATAACGCAACGGAAAGGCAGCGGTACGGGCTGATTTGCACTTTGCAGATGCGGAACCTGCTGAATCACAACAACCCAGGACCGATTATCGGCAACATTGCTTCACCGCTCTTCGGCAAAGCAAATCAGTCTGCGGGATCGTCAACGACGATGGGAACGCAAATGTCAGAGTCGGCGACGAATCGCCGGTATGAGCTTCAGATTCGTTTTACTTTCTAACTGGAGAGTGCCAAGTTCT
>PKXI01000292.1 GCA_003133425.1 Acidobacteriaceae bacterium | reverse complement strand
ACTATGGTTGGGACATCCTCCACAGCAGACTGATAGATTTTATAGAGGGGCATTTGCCTCCACTGTTCCCCCAACGAGCCACAAAGCGCCAGGAAAGAGCCATGCTTCGAACAACTGAAGATATTCACATTCAATGGACCAAGGTGGTTCTTCCGCCTGTTTTCCTCGAAGAAGAGTTCCCTGTCTCCGAGGCCGCCTCGGAAACCATATTCACTACCCGCAACGAGATCAACGAAATCCTGGGCGGCCGCGATTCCAGGCTGCTCGTTCTCGTAGGGCCATGCTCCATTCACGACACCGCCGCCGCCCGCGAATACGGCTGGCTGCTCAACAATGCCATTGCGGAATTTTCCGCCGACCTGCGCATCGTCATGCGCGTGTACTTCGAAAAGCCGCGCACCACCATCGGATGGAAGGGCCTCATCAACGACCCTTATCTCGATCAGTCGTACAAGATCAACGACGGCCTGCGCCAGGCGCGGCACCTGCTCCTTGACCTGGCCGAGATGGGCGTGCCCACCGGAACCGAATTCCTCGACATGATTTCGCCGCAGTACATCGCCGGCCTCGTCAGCTGGGGCGCCATCGGCGCGCGTACCACCGAGAGCCAGGTCCATCGCCAACTCGTCTCAGGCGTCTCCTGCCCGGTGGGCTTCAAGAATGCGACCTCGGGTGACGTGCAGGTAGCCATCGACGCCATTCTCTCCGCGGCACACTCGCACACCTTCCTCGGACACACCAAGCACGGCCAATCCGCAATCTTCGTCACGACAGGCAATCCCGATTGCCACATCATTCTCCGCGGCGGCCGCAAGACCGTGAACTACACAGCAGACTGCGTAGCCGACACCGCGGCGAAGATGGAAAAGGCCGGCATCGCGCCGCGCATCATGATCGACTTCAGCCACGCCAACAGCAGCAAGGACTATCGCCGCCAGCCAATCGTAGGCCACGACGTAGCCAGCCAGATTGCCGCCGGAGACCGCCGCATCATCGGCGTAATGATCGAGAGCAACCTGGTGGCCGGATCGCAGCCCCTTGTCCCCGGCCAGCCGCTCGTTTATGGGCAGAGCATCACCGACGGCTGCATCGACTGGGCCGAAACGCGAACATTGCTTGCGGAGTTGGCGGCGGCGGTGAAGGCACGACGCGGGTAGAAGTGCCAGTTGAGAATTCAGCGAATCTCCGGCCCGGGGCGCCCGGCTCCGGGCGTGTGACAGCCAACTCGCCAGTCACTATTCAGAAACTCCCGAGTTGGCAACCACACGGACAGACATGTTTAACCGGCGTCGGGCGATGACTCCGCGGCAAGAAAACCCCTCAACCTGGATCAATGTTCTATTGAGAAGAATCCTGTGCGCTCGCGACCACGCTTTCAGCAGATTCAATCTGTTTTCGTACCCCGTCCACGCTCCATTCGAGCAATTTGTCATCGTGTCCGTTGCCCATGAAGCAGGTCTGCAGCAACGTCGTTCCGGCGATGACGGGGCTCACGCGTGCATCGCAACCGAAAAAGTCGAGGTTGCCCAGGAAGCGACCAGTCTTGGAATCCCAAACTCCCGTTCCGGCGCCCGAAAACTGGCTTGAATAGGGTGCCAGAATCCAGTGGCCGTCGTTCCACCAGACCAGTCCTCCGCTGGGGTAGGACGTCCACGCCACGGGCCGAAGATCGCGCTCTTTTCTCCCGCTCTGAATGTCAAAAATGCTCAGGCGCAGCTTGAAGATATCGTCGGGGCCGCCAAAGATGGCTACGCTGGTGCGGTCGGGTGAAAAGGCCGCGGACTGGATCTCCCCCATTCCCGCGGTATAAACGCGATGCCCGTCCCGGTCTGTGATGACAGGAGGGGCTTCGAGCTCTCCGAATCCAGGGAGCTTCGACACAATGCGATGCGATTGCTCATCCCAGACCAGGGCATCTCCGTCATCGGCTACGGCGATGCCCAAGTTCCAATCAGGAGAATGAAGGTACTCTTTCAGGTTCTGGGGGAACAACCGTCGATCGGTAACGGGCTCCCAGCTCGTCGTGTCAAAGAGCAAAGCGCCGATTCGTTGGCCCCACGAGACGAGGAGATAGTGGCCATCGGGACTGAATTCGCCGTTCACCCAATAACCCCCATGTTGAGGCGGCTGCCAGAACTCCGGGATGACGCGGATGATTTTGCCGCCCTCCGGCATGCCCCCATTTTGCGGCCACACGCTTCCCTGGTACACCGTCAGGGTCTTGGTGACAAAACTGTGCAACACGCCGATTGATCCGTTCGGGCTGATGGTCAGATCTCCGTAATGCTTCCGCGGTACGGGTAGGTCGAGGTTTCGAACCTCTTCGGGAGGCAGGACTCTGTCCGGCTTAAAAATGCGCGTGGCGATCTAGATTCGAGCGCCTGTCAGGCGGATCATCTCGATAATCTCATCCGGCAGGTTTCCGCTGTCATAGAGGCGTACCGTTGCGACGCCGTCCCGACCCGCCTCGACAACAATCCTGCGGGTTGCGGGCGGAACGCGGTGGTGGTCGTCGGGAAGGTTGTCCATCAACGACTGAAGGCGAGCGAAGTCCTCAGACGCAAGCTTGCCGCCTCCGCCATCTCGATCTGCACCTCTGCCATTCATGAAGGACGCGACTTCGCCGGAAGTGGATACGTTGACCCCGACCCAGAGCGTACTCCACAAGCAAGATTCGGGAGCGACTGCTTCTTTCGCGTCGACCGGCCGATCGCTGAATTCCGTTGCGCTGATGGTAAGTTCGATGGGTGATTTGCCGAATTGAATGATTTGAGGCGGCGGCGCCTTCCGCTCATCGGCGGTGAGTTGATCGTAGGTTTCGTTGCCGCCACAAACGCTCAAGGCTGCGACTGTCCCCGGCTGGGCAGCGGGCGCGCTCGATTGGGAAGCCGTTTGCGCCTGCGCCAGCAAACTTGAGGCCAGCGTAGTGATCAGAAGACAAGTGGGCGCGTGGCACTTCATCAAACGGTCCCCTTGAAGGTTCAGCCAGAAATGGAGGCACGGTCAATTGAAGCGAACGACGTCAACCTCGCTTAGCTGCGGATTGTATAGCAAGGCTCTCGCTCAATGCCTTGGGTTGGGCGGCCGAGAACGCGGCGCCATGGTATGGCCGATGAGTACCTCCGTTCGCCGGCGGGTGACTTGTATCCGGCAGTTGAACGGGTTGGGACCGACGCAGGTGCGGTCGCGCATGCCGATCCATTCAATTTGATCGGGACCGAGCATCCAGGCGGTGGCATTGGCTTGGTTGTGTGTTTCCTTCATGAAGTAGGCGGCGTTGACGTCGGCGTCGGCGGCATCGGCATTCATCTGCTCGCACCGGTCCGCTGGCGGCGCCGGCATATTGTCCGGGTGCCAGCAGTAGTCTTCGTCGTGCACCAGCACATACTTCTTACCATTGCTGGGGATGAAGTACCGCACGGTAAGTTCCGGGACGTGGGCTACAAGAGCCCATTGGTCGAGGTCCTCGGCGAAAGCCGCAGGCAGATCGCCCATCGCAAGGGCATCTTGATTCAACTGACGGGAAAAGACGGCGAGTGTCGGCGCTGGCTCTCCGTTTGTGGGACGGAAATAAATTGCGCCCAAGGCAATTCCTTCCTTCATGTCGAACCACATCAAGGTGCGGCCAGCAAGGTAGGAGCCGCCGTGACTGCCGATGGTTACATAGCGGCCGTCGCGGACTTCAATCGGCAGCGGCTCGCTCCCCAGAAGGTCTTCGCTGGCTTCGGAGAGCGACATGTCCGAGCCGTAATGGAAAGTTGTTCGGGGAGTGACCAGCTTAAGGAGGTTGCGGAATCTCTTGTCCTTCAAGATTTCTTTGGTCATCTTCCCGGCGTAGTCATTGAGGAAAGCGATTTGATCGGCAGGGATGAGATTTTGAAAAGAGACAGCGGGAGGGGCTTCGAGGGGCGGTGCGGCCTGCTGGCCCGCTGCGGCGGATGCGAAAAGGGCGGCAGCCAGGAGAAGCTGGGCGCAGGAAAGCAGAAATTCAGGGCACAGCGAACTCCGGTTGGATTTTTGGGTTGGATGCATGTTAAACCTCTGCGTTGCAGTTGAACCAGGACGTATAGATGTTGACGTATGAATTGCGCGGTGAGTTGCGGCTCCTTCCTGAAGGGATCGGCCATTAACATTGAAGATGCACGCGATGCAGATACTAAGCCGCTATGATTGTGGGCAGCGCAACGTCGTGCGGAACCGCTGCGTAAGCACAAACCACCCATGTCTCCAACCATCTTCATCTCGGCAGGCGAAGCAAGCGGCGAGCACTACGGCGCTCTGCTCGCAACCGCGCTTCAGCAGCGTCTCGCAGCATCCGGACACAAGGCGCAACTGTTCGGAATGGGCGGCGACCGCATGGAAGCTGCTGGTCTGGAGCGCACAGTGCGCTCGGAAGACATGGCCGTTATGGGCCTCACCGAAGTAGTCCGCCATCTGCCGCGCATCTACCGCGAATTCCGCAAGCTCAAAAAGGCAATCCGCACCCGCCGGCCCGATATTGCCGTGCTCATCGACTTTCCTGAAATCCACTTCCGCCTCGCAAAGGAATTCCATCGCCTGGGCGTTCCAGTCATCTTCTTCGTAAGCCCGCAACTGTGGGCCTGGAAGAAGCACCGCATCAAGCTTGTCCAAAAGTACATTCGCAGGATGCTGGTGATCTTCCCCTTCGAAGAGGCGTTCTACCGCGATAACGGTGTTAAGGCAGAATTCGTCGGCCATCCGCTGGCAGAGTTGCCATTGCCCACCGTCAGTCGTGAGCAGTTTGCCGCGGAAAACCACCTAGACCCGGCAAAAACATGGATAGGGCTCCTTCCCGGCAGCCGATCCAGGGAGATTCGCGACCATCTGCCGGAGATGCTCGAAGCAGCACGGAGCCTGCAGGCAACCGCGCCCTCGTCCCAGGCGTTCGAGTTTATCGTGCCTTTGGCGCCCACGCTCAACGTCGCACAACGAGCAGAAGTGCTGCAGATCTCAAAAGACCACGGAGAAAATCTGGCCGTCCGTCTGGTCGACGATGCTCGCGCCGCCCTTTTTCACGCTCGCGCCTCGGTGGTGGCCAGCGGCACCGCCACAGTAGAGGCGGCACTCATCGGCAATCCATTTATAGTGGTGTACCGGGTTTCGACGGTAACCTATGCCATCGCCAGGCGTGTGGTGAAGGTGCCGCACGTGGCCATGGCCAACCTCATTGCAGGCAAGCGAGTGGTGCCGGAGTTGATTCAGCATGACTTTACGGCAGCAAATATTGTCGAACAATTGTCACTGCTGCTACCGGACGGGGTCCCTCGCGAGTCCATGATGAAGGAGCTGGGAACGGTTCGAGATGCGTTGAGCAAGCGGCCGGCGGAGGGTAACGATCGCGCCGCGGGCGCCATTGAGCGGGTGGCAGAGATCACCCTTGAAGAACTCAAGGGGGCTTCCCCAGCGGCGATCGAATGGGCTGTGCAGCCCTGAACGGAATTAACATGGGTCCAGGGAACGGCCACCAAACGACCGCCGGTAATGCAAGGATGACACCTATGCGTAGACAAGAACGGAATATTCGGCGCGGATGCGGATTGCGTCTCATTGCAGGCGCGGTCGGCGTCGTTACTGCTGTACTGACCTTGGCGGTTCCCCTCTCGGCGCAGAGAGCCGAGCGGCCGGCGCTGACCATTACCGGCTACGTTATCGATGCCGAACTGGACACAACTGCGCACCATTTGACGGCTAAGACGGTCGTCAGCTTTACCGCGCCCGCCAACCTTGAGGTAGTCAACTTCGGCTTCCACCCTGCGCTCAAAGTCACCAGGATTACCGACGAGTCCGGCAAACTGCTCGAGGCTGAGCGGACGGCCGACGGAGCAATCCGCGTAACCCCGGGTGCCTCATTCGTGCAAGGTCAAACCGTGCGCTGGACCTTCGAGTACGAGGGCACCATCACTGGCGCTGAAGATGGCCCGGTCGAGGGTCTCAAGCTGGCCGCCATTCAGGAGCCCATCACTTATCTGCTTTACGCCGCGCGCTGGTTCCCCTCCACCGGATACATGACCAACCGGTTTACGGCGGAAATGCACATCCGCGTGCCCCAGGGCATGAAGGTCTTTGCCAGCGGTGCCGAGGGAGCCGCAAAATCGGTCACCTTGAGCGGCGGCAAGCCGGGCGACGAGTTCCACTTCAATTGGAAGAAGCCGGGATTTCCCGGCACAGTGATTGCCGGGCGATTCGTTGGCCCCGCATCCGTGGGCGCCGGCAATGTGAAGGTGTACCTGTCCATAAGCCATCAGGCCTCCGCCAACCAACTGGCACAGACGGCGACAAAGCAGTTCGACTTCTTCACCGACAACTTCGGAGAGCTGGAGACGAGCCACCTGAATGTGATGGAGGTGCCGGACGACACCTTGCCTGCTGTCTGGGCTCCGGAATTGGTTGCGATTCCGAGTTCGCGCGTAGGCGACAAGAGCGGTGTGAGGCTGCTGGCCAATACCATCGCGCACCAGTGGTGGGGCAGCGAAGTCAGTCCACGCACGCTCAACGATGCCTGGATCACCAATGGAATGTCCCGCTATGGCGAGCTGATGTACCTGGCCGATGAAAGCGGCAAAAACGCGATGCTCACGGCGATGGAAGACGTCGCAGCCGGTGCGCTGGCCTACGACACCATACCGCTTTCGAGCGCCGGGCGCCTGAATCCGTTTTCCCCCGAGTTCCAGTCCATGACCCTGGAAAAGGGCGCCATGGTGTTCAACATGCTCCGCTGGGAAGTGGGCGACAAGGCCTTCCTGGCCACGCTTAAAGGAGCTCTGAGCCAGTACACCGACAGCTCGATTCGCGCGCAGGATCTGGTCAAGGTAGCCGAGGCGCAGAGCCAGCAGCAGTTGACCCCGTTCTTTGCACAATGGATTGACGGTACCGGCGCGCCGCGATTCACTGACAAATACTCCGTCTACCGGCTTGGCAACAACAAGGGCTTCAGAACCATCGGAGAGATTCAGCAGGATCTCGACCTGTTCCGGATGCCGGTGGACTTGCGCGTAGAGACAGACGGCAAGACCGAGAATCAGAAGGTCGAGGTGGTGGGCACCGACACGCAGTACGTGGTAGATACCTTCGGTCGGCCCCGGCGCATCGCTATCGATCCCGATAACTGGGTGCTCAAGTCGACGCCCGACCTGCAGGTGCGAATCGCCATCCTGAAGGGCCAGCAACTGGTCGCTCAGGGCGACCTTGCCGGTGGGCTCGCCGAGTACAAAAAAGCCTTGGACGCCAATCCGCTGAGTTCGCTGGCCAGTTACCGCATCGGCGAAATCCTGTTTAGCCAGCACAACTACCAGGCCAGCGTAAATGCCTACCGCGACGCACTGCGCGGCGACGATGAGCCGCGCTGGACTGAGGTTTGGAGCCACATACAGGTCGGCAAAATCTTCGACGTCACCGGCCAGCGGGACCGGGCCGTGAACGAGTACCGCCTGGCCGTGCAAACCAACGACAACACCCAGGGCGCGGTGAACGAGGCGCGGCTCTACCTGCAAAAACCTTATACCCGCCCGGAAAACGAGTAGCCATCAACCAGCCTGCAAATAGAACGGCCAGCCCATGGGCTGGCCGTTAATTCGAAAGTTCAAAATTGCTTAATTCTTGCCCCGAAAACTGCCGAGGGATAAGACTTGCAGATCGACCTTGGCCAAGCCCAACTTGGTCATGGCCAATCTCTGTGCGGCGCCATACGAGAGGTCGATGATGCGCCCCTCGTCCACCAGGTCGCCGCGATCCGTAATGCGAACCACAACCGAGTGATGATTGGCGTGGTTTACAACGCGGACCAGGGAACCGAATGGGAGCGTCGGATGGCAGGCCGTCATAGCCCACATGTCGAACCGTTCTCCGCTGGCCGTTTTGCGGCCGTTGAACACACTGCCATACCAGGATGCAATTCCGTGTAGTCTGTCTCCCCGCTTGATGGCGGTCTGCTGCGCCACAAGCGATTCCGGTGTCGGTGCTGCGACTGGAGGCGCGACCGTTATGGTTGCAACGGGACGGGAAAGGCGCGCATCCGCGTGCACTTGTCTGGTGGTAAGTGTCACCACCAGAGCGGCCAGCGCAATCGATGAAACACCCGCCAGAAGCCAAATGCGTAGCGGAGTGTTCAGGCTCAAGTTGCGTGATTTCCGTTTCATGACCATTTGTCCATTTTACCAAGTCGCCACTATCTTGCCTCAACTATTAGCAAGATAGACACTAGTATTTCTGTTGAAAAAATCATGCTTTTCCGGGCTATTTTCGATAACCCTTTCCTGTTCTGGAAGTTAGGTCCCTGCACCAAAAATGGTGCAAACTAAAGACTTACAGCCCGAGCCGCCGGATTCATATTGTGGGACTCTGTGGCTGCCGTATGACGCGAATGGATGGCGAAAGAAGAGATGAAGCAGCCAACGGGTAATGAATCGAGACGCTGCCCTTAGTACTACAGTTGTAGAT
>PKXI01000356.1 GCA_003133425.1 Acidobacteriaceae bacterium | reverse complement strand
ACCGTCAACGCGTACTCACGCTACTCCTCGCCGAACATGAGCAGATGTGCACCTCTGTCTGGGCGGTGATTGAGGGTCCTGTGGATGGCGTTAGTCGCGTTCCAATAGGATGGTTGCCGATCATTCCCCAACCCGAAAAACGCATTAGGGAAGAGTAGGCGGTGATACGCCCGGAATGCGGCGCTCGTCCCGGACTATTGGTTCGAGCGAATAGAAGTGGCAGAATTGGGCATATCTGTTGAGCTGTTTAATGGGTTGCACCCTATTGCGCCAAACCGGAGATCACTCGATTTTTCCCAATTTTCGGAATGCCGGTCAATCGCTCCCGACCCGCAACCCCGGTATCGGTATTGCAGCTTCTAAGGTGCATCTGGCCAGTGATGCGATACCTTGCCTGAAGCATCGAGGAACTGCATGCTTGGCGTTCCGTCGGAAGCCACACGCAACAAAATGCGTGTGCGGCCTTCAGGATCGCGCAATCTCAATACGGCCGACTTATCCGGGTCTCGCTCGATCGACGCACGTGCGTGCAACTTCACGGGGTATTTCGCCATCGTCGCTGCCATGGCCTTCTGCTTTTCGGGGCCATCTGGCATGGCGCGGACCTTTTCATAGGCTGAGAACTCTTCAGGTGTCAGCAACGTGACGTTGTTGTCATTAATCTGATAGCTGCTGGATCGCTCCTGGCCGTCCTGATTGGTGTCCAGCGAAAGAGTTTGGTCCTGTTCATATTCATCGAAACTGAGATGGCCGAACGAGTGGAACGCACCGTCTTTTGATTTGTAACCGCCAAAGAGCATCCCACCGTTTTCTGTTCCCTCATCGTTGAGAAACAGCATCCCCGCGGAGTCGTTGCGGTCAGGACGAAATATCTCCTTGCCGTGATAGAACTCCCCTGCGAATTCCGCCTTATTTGAAATGATCAGCCGTGGAGTGCCATCCGGCTCAACCACATTGATGCGATGCACCGTGATTTGGTCGAAGTATGGATGTTGTGAGTTCCGCTGTTCGGTGGCAGAGACGCGATGCAACGCAAAGTCTCCACGTGCCAGTCCCAAACTCACAGTCAGGACAAATGTGACCGTGAGCAGGCCGGCGTAAATCCGCAGGAAGTACGGGTGGGAAAAAAGTCTCATCAAAGTTCTCCAATTCTGGACTGGATATCGAAGGGGAAGGTCTTAGCCAGTGTTACTTGGTCTGGCCATTCCAGCACTATAAGCTCGATTGCGCATCAGCGGCCAATCGTGCATCCAGGTGTATTGTCGAATCACGGTTGGATCGTCGCCCAACCGGCAGTTACACTTCAGTAAACAGCTTCGAGACCGCAGGATCCCTCTGTACCGGGCGGCAGATTAGCAGCTTGCTGGGACGTACCCAGGTGGCGGCATTCCGCTGTATCCAGCNNCGACCCCCTTCGTTCATTTACGTAACACTAGGTGTTACGTAAGCCCTTGTGGATAGTAGGGGGGACAGTGTTCCCCGCCTTTCTATGCAGTTTTTACGACCACAAGGGTACGCGTGGTAAAAGGCTAATTTCAAACTAAAGTAGCCATATATTGGTTACCATGCCCCCGTCTTCAAGAAGCTGCCGTTTCAGCAGCCGGATCGGGCTCGGCGGCGGGCGATGCCCAGGCGTATCTATATTGATGGCGAGGTCATTCCTGGACTGGACCAGGTGTCTCATTGGTCGGCAACAAACTGAATCGCGCGCGCGCGAGGACCTAGTAAACCAGACGTTGCCCAGCCGGCCTAGACGGCAAAAGCGGGGGCGTAGCAATTTCATCCACAAGAAACAGCGGAAAGCAGAACTCCAGAAACCAAAACTGCTGAGGAGACATTCCTTATGAACTCGAGTTCGCCAAACCGCATTCCCACCGTTCTCTCTAGCCTGGAATGCCTCGAAGACCTTTCGATACATGATCAGAGTGTATTCCTTCTCAAACGCCTCGCGCTTCGCTTTCCTCGGGGCAAGACTTTCTGGCTAGACGCCCTTTACTGCGCCTTCAGTGTTTCCAGGCCCGATCTGGATGAGCTTGCCCCGGGCCTCCCAAATAACGAGCGTCAGATGGCTATCCATTACCTCCTTGATAAACCCTGGGATGAGATTGAGCGCAACGGTTACGTCACTAAAGCACCCCGGGGGCGTAGATGGTATGAGATTTCCGCCGAGGGCTGGGCAGTCGTCGATAGCATGACGCTCGAGGTCGATGGTGACCATATCACTTGGAGCCTCCCTCCCGACGGCATGTCCGACAACGAAGTGGTGATTCTGGAAATAGAGCACTCGACTCCGCGGCTGGATCAACTGCGTCGAGATCGTATCCGGGATCGTCCAGTCCCGGAACGGCGCTGGTTTTAGTCGCCCGGCCTTTGATAGTCGGGCATTGCGCAACACACTAAAGATCTTTCGCCGCATGATCAGGGCCTATTCCTTCTCAGTCGCCTCGCGCTTCTCTTTCCTCCGCGCAAGACTTTCAGGTTACTCGGCCTTGTCGACTACTACCAGACCTACAGGCCCGATCCGAATGGGCTTGTCCCGGGCCTTGAAAATCACGAGGCTCGGCTTGGTATCCATTGCCTCCTTGGTGAGGCCTGGGATGAGATTGCGCGCATCGGTTACGTCGCTGAGGCACCACGGGGGCGCGGATGGTATGAGATTACCGACGAGGGCTGGGCGGTGCTCGAGAGCCATTCGGTCAAGGTCGATGATGACTATATCAATCAGATCCTCCCTTAAAGTGTCGGGCACGTCAAATTCCCCGACCACAAGGTTACTTGCCTCCTTAGCGGCCGTTTCAGCAGCTGGCTCGAGCTCGGCGGACCTTGTCGTCGCAGCGGTTGTCGCCGGGACAGGCGTGGCCCTTTTGCTGTCTCTATGCCTCTTACGCAACTCCTCGAATGCATTGATCTCTTCTAGAAGCTTCTGCGGTGTGGGCTTTCCCGCAGCGAAGATGTCGCTGTGCAAGTGCGCATCGATATACCGCGACAAAGCGCCGAGCTTCTCAACCACCTGCTCAACGACCGCGTGATCGAGTACGACATCCTTCAGCTGATCGAAGCCGACGCGCTCCTCAAAGCGCTTCACAACGCCGTTAAACAGGTCGTAAATAACGAATGCTTCATGTGTTGTACGTAAGGCGCCAAAACCCTGCTGAAGAAGGTGCTCCTGTTCTGCCGGCGAGGCATTTTTGGCTTGTGCGTAGTAATCTCGAGCGATTTGCGCACTCTTGTAGTCTCCTTCGCAGATCGGGCTGTTGTCCAGATACACGTATCCAGGTTGGCCTTCTTCAGAACGAATTCAGTGCGACTCCACGCCTACATTCAGCTTCTTGCACCACACCTTTAAGAAATGCAAAAAGGCCAGGTTATGAGTAAAGACGATTACTTTGCGCTTTGCAGCGTTCTTCGCAAGCAGCTCAGCCACAGATTCCTTCGAATCGATATCAAAGAACGAAACAGGGTCATCCAGGACAATGGCGTTACTAGACGCGTCCAGCGAAACTTCGGTCAGGAAGTCCACAAACGCGACTGCTCGCTTCTCTCCATCGCTGAGGATCTTGTCGATCGCAACTCTCTGTGCGAAGGCCTCGGGACTGAGGACGATCTGCCGAACCGTTTCGCCTTTCTGTCCGCGCGTTTCGATGATCAACTTAAGGTTGGGTCCCCGAGCGGGATCGCATGGTGGTAGACGCCACTGCAACGTGGCTGCGGCCTGTCCCCTGGCAGTGGTTCATCACCCTGACGTTTCCGTGGAACGTCATAAGCGAAACCGCCGACGCCAAGTTGAAGGAATGGCTGAACCTTGTCGAGCGAACGCTGCGGACCCGGGTCTGTTTCGTCGCCGGCAAGGAACGCAAGCCGCGTTCCTTTGGGATGGAGGTTCCCTGGCATTTCCATATCTTGGCGACGTCACTGGCAGCCATGCCCAAGAAACTGCTTGAGGAGAGCTGGAGGACCTTGGTGTCTCCTGCCGCGCGGCGCATTCGTGAAGCCGAAGCTGTCAACGACAGCGTTGCGACGGAAGATGGCCCTGTCGACGACACTGTTGTTGTCGAATCGTACAATGCCAATCGCCGGGGCCCAGAATACTGCCTGAAGTCGTTGAGCACCTGCCACGGTGACTGGTGCTTCAGGTGGCTTGAGCTCTTTAATCCCCGAATCAAGCACAGCAGTTTCCCGAATCACACCAAGATCCGTAACCGCATGCGGTTTGATGTTCAGCAGGGCGGGAGTCACGCTGCCTGACGTTCGCTGGCATCACATCAGGGCTGTTGATTGTCTCCCTCAGGCTTGAATGGACGGATTATCGGAGAATCACTGTCCATCCGATCTCCTTGCGGCCGTACTGGATTTCTATCAGCCTTTCATAATGTTGTGATTACTGTGATGCACGCCATTGACCCCGCCGTGTTCTTGCTCATTCCAGTAGGCTTCGCCGTGGTCTTTATGGTCTGGGTGCTCTGGAACCTCTGCAAAGACTCCAACAGGCGGTGAAACCTGCCTGCCGAATCCTGCGGGCTCGAATCGGGCAGGCCGACGGGAAGCTACGACAGGGCGCTGATGCCCGTCGGATGGGACAAAACATGTGCTCTTGCCGAGAACGAGAAGCCTTATGCGCGGGCGAGGAAGAGAACAATTTACAACTCTTCGCTTAAGATTGCCTTTCCTGATGTGACTCAGCGTAGGCTTCAGCAAAGGACTCGTCCGGTGATGTCGCTGGCCAGCCGACCATGACCAAGAACACATCGAGGACGAAGAGCGCAATAGCAACGTCGTTAAAGAGTGTAGCCTGGCGCAGATTCGGCCAAAGTTGGTTTGCAGCCCAAAAGAGAAAGGCAACTGCAAGCATGATCGCCTTAACGAATTCCATGCGCGCAGGCCGATGCGCGCTCTGATAGACGATGTATGCGAACGCGATCATGGCAAGCGGAAATGCTGCGAGGACGTCATGAGCTCTGGCAGGAAATAGACGCGGAAAGGCGTCCCATGCGAGCAGCACTCCGACGCTTGCTAGCGTGACCACACCAAGAATCACCGGAAGAACCCTGTGGGTCCGGTTGAGACGGATGTACATAGGTTATTATCGGCAACCTCTCAAAAGGAAACTATAAGGGCACTTCGAGAAAAGAGGAACTGACGTTCTATAAGATCCGGACCCAGGCCGCCATCGCGCTACTACTCTCGTGATTGTCCTACCCTCACGTGGGTCGGAAACTCCGGCTCTACACTACCAACAGTTAGACTCCAGTGACTGCATATCAAGATCGGACAGTCCAACTTCGGCAAAGCGTGCTCGACAATCGTCTGAACAAAATCAGATTGCTATGGCGCTGCAACATTTGGGGCCTGCACTCAGATGCTCTAAGGCTCTGGCACCTGTTCGCTGAATCTGTAGCCGACGTAAGCATCGGTCAACAAATACTGCGGATTTAGCGGATCGTCTTCGATTTTCTTGCGCAATTGGCGGACATACGTTCGAAGGTACTCGAGCTCGTTACCATACTCCGGCCCCCACACAGACTTTAGCAGTCGGGCATGTGGAATCGGCTCGCCAGCGTGCATCATCAAGTAATGCAAGACCTCGAATTCCTTTGGAGTCAGATGAATCGAGCGTCCATTCTTCATCACCCGGTATTTCACCGGGTCCAACTCGAGTTGGCCATGGCGAATCGGTGCGTCCCGATAGGTATCCTCAGCATTTCTTCTGCGTACTGCCGAGCGCAATCGCGCCGTCAACTCCCGCACTTGAAACGGCTTCGTGATGTAGTCGTCTGCCCCGGCATCCAGCGCCAGCACCTTGTCATCCTCGCTGTCCATGACTGTCAGCATCAGGATAGGCAAGCGCGCAACCGCACGCCGGATGCAGCGGCAGGCCTCTACTCCGCCCATCCCCGGCATGTCCACGTCCAACAACACTGCATCGAACCAGGTCACGCGAGCCAGCGATAGCGCTTCCTCGCCGCGAGCCGCTTCCACAACCGTGAAGCCCATGCCGGATAATGTCACACGCAATGCCCGACGCGTGGAACTGTCGTCATCTACCACGAGGATTGTGCCCTGGCCAGCATCCGACTGCTCCGTGTTCATTGCGTCCTCCTCGGGTCAGTCGGAAGGGAAAGATAGAACGTCGTGCCTTCCTTGGCATCACTTACCACCCACACATGCCCATGATGAGCTTCAGCCGCTTTCTTGACAACAGAAAGCCCGATGCCGGTCCCTGGAACGCTATCCTTCGACTCCGAGGAACGGTAGAATCGCTCGAATATCCGTTCCCGGTCTTCGATCCGAATCGTCGATCCGAAGTTATGCACGGAAATGAGGGCCTCGGTGCGGCTCGCTCGCGCGGCGACCGCAATCGGCGTCCCTGCCGACGAGTACTTCCGTGCATTGTCGATGTAATGCGTGAGAATCATTGCAAGCAATCCGCGATCCGCGCGCACGGTCAACGAAGGGTCCTCCAAGGCAACCTCAATGCTATTCCTTCCCTCTTCAACTAGATGGCCGGCCAATACTTCGGACACCACATCGGCCACGGGCACGTCGGCTGTCTCTAGGCCCAATTCTCTCGCCTCGAGCTTAGCAGTCTTCAGAAGCCGTGTGCACAACAGGTTCAATCGGACCGCTTCTCCGTCGATCAGCGTCACCAGGTTGAGTTGGGACTCCGTTAGCCCGCCAAGTTCAAGCAATCCCGAACTGGCAGTCTGAACCGCCGTAAGCGGCGTCTTGAACTCATGGGCGAGCGAATCCATTACCGCAGCGCGCAACTGCTCACTGCTCTTCGCGGTCTCAGCTCTCTCTTCCTTCTCAAACCATTGGTACCGGTCGATCGCGATCGCGGCAAGAGATGCAAGAGCGTCGATCACAAGCGGACTAAGCTTCCCTCGCACCACCAGTGCACCCACAGTCCCGGGCCCGGCTCGCAGGACGCGTTGCCAGGTCTGAGTGCTCGAATCGTCCTGCGATGAATTGCGCAAGTAGCATCCTTTGGCCAGGTCTTCCTCACCCAAGTCCCAGTCGCCGATCCTGTCCTGGCGGCTCAAGTTCATGTCATACAAGGCCACCGCGCGCGGGTCAAATACTCGATGAATCAAGATCGCCAGTTGCGGGCCAGGAGGCTGCCGCAGATCCAGCAAAAACGAGCTCCGGCTCAACTCATACAGCTGCTCCATCCCCGCGAGATGGCCCTCCGCTTCTTTTGACGCTCGCTTCTCTCGCCCGTGCAATCTACTGATTGTGAGCGCCGTCAGCTCAAACGTCACGAGCGCTATGAAAACCCCTGGGCTTGAAACCTCGAAACTAAGAACAGGGGGCTCAAAGTAATAGTCGAGCAAGAGCACAGCCAGAATCGACGTAATTGACGCCTGCCAGAAGCCGAAGAACGACGCAACCGCCAACACAACCAACAGATAAAGAAAACCGATTGTGAGCGGATTCGCCCCAAGAACAAACCCGCCATAGGTCAGCAAGGCCAATACTGCGCAACCCGTAAGGCACTCGGCCCACACACGGGACTTCCGCCGCGATGTCGTTTTTCTTATTGCAGTTGGCTTTGCCATTTAGCTCGCAGCGGCTCTCCCGCCTATCGTGATCTCTGATGACAGCATATTGGCGCTATCATCAGGAACATATAAGGAACGGATGCGTCCTAAGAAAGGATTGTCTCACTCTGTAAATCAGGAAAAGATAAAGAAATGTATGATTATATCGTAAGAGAAAGGACGCAGAGCTATAACTCCTGCTCCCGTCCTTTCTCGTCGCTGCGGCGTGTTTGCTCTTCTTTACGCGTCTTGCATCTAGCTGGCTGGTGCAGGTGATTTAGGCGCGGCCAGTTGGCCATACTTGGCGGCGGCGGACTCCGCCTTGGTGGCCTTGGACATATAGCATTGATACGCATCGCGCGAGAAGTCCATGGGTCTTGGGGCCTTGGCTCCCATCCAGGTGACGCCTTGGCTCCGCCGCAGCCACTCTTGCCTTTCTTCCTCAGCCTTGCGGAGGTATTCCCGTTGCAGGCCGGTATAGTAGTCCGCGAGCGCGCTGTACTGTTCCGGAGTATGCGCCTCGCGAGTCATCTGCTTCAACTGGCTGTGTGTGTAACGTGAATGGCTCCCGGAAAGCGAGACTGCTTCCTGCGCGCTCGCCGCAGTTGCAAGGGCGATTGAAACAACGGAGAATGCAAATAGTTTACGAATCATATGTGCCTTACCTCCTGTAACTCAGTATGGTGCGCAATGCGTGAGGGAGGCATGAGGAGAATGATAGCAATCAGTTTTATTTTCAGCGGGTTCGGCGCTGCGGAGCAGTTGATCGGACGCCTAGCTTAGTAATAGGTTTCTCGCAGCGCCCGCGCGTCCCTCACCAAGCCAAGGAACCTACTCGCCAGCTCACGGATGCGATCTTCTTGACGGAAATGCAACGCCTCCTTGGGCAGCAGTTCTCCACCCAGGCCAATAGCGGTTGCCCCGGCCTGAATAAAGTCGAAGGCTGTCAGCTGATTCACTCCGCCAGTGGCAATCAGCGGGATTTGCGGAAGCGGCACCTTGAGGGCGCGCAGGTATTTAACGCCTCCTATATGCCCCGTAGGAAAAATCTTGACAAGATCCGAACCGGCCTTCCAAGCTGCGATGATTTCGGTCGGCGTCAAAGCCCCCGGAAGTACCACGACATTTACCTCGTTTGCATAGGCCACAACCTCCGGAACAAATCCGGGACTGGTCAAAAACCTGGCGCCAGCGTCGATGCATAGCCGCGCCGATTCCTCATCGAGCACGGTGCCGGCGCCCACTGCCATATCCGGGTAGCGCTTCGCCAGGTCGTCGATCACCTCCAGCGCGCCAGGCGTGGTCAACGTGATCTCGACGACGGGGATTCCTGCCGAGTAGACAGTCTCTGCCGCAAATCGCGCCATCTCCCGTGACGTGACACGCACAGAAGGAAGAATGCCTGCCTCCTCGATGCGAGCTCGAACTTCATGTCTCTTCATTGATTCGACCTCTTCGTATCGGTAATCGGATAGTCGACACGCCTGACGCTCTTCACAACAGGCACGCTTCTCATTGAATCTCTTCACGTCCTACGGCAAGATTCAATTGACTTGCGGTTGTCATGTATGCTCCCACCAGTTGCAGGTACGCCAACTGCACGACACGGTAGTCGCTCTGTGCATTTAGAAAGTCCATCAGCGAGGCTGCGCCGCGCTGATATGAGTAGGTCACTGTGTCGCGCACTCGCGTTGCCTGATCCTTGTATTTGTCGCGGTAGGGCGTCAGGAGCGCGATGTTGCTCTGCACCTCCTCATACGCAGAATCAACATCGCTGAAGACCTGTGCCCGCGCCGCGTCCGTCAACTGGTTGTTGCGGTCGATGTCAAGAAGCGTGCGCTTCTTTTCGCCTTGGTTGCGGTCGAAGATTCTAAGCGGGATGCTGACATTGAGACCAAGCGTCTGTTGGTCATATGGGTTGTTGAAGGAGGGGTTGTACGTATACCAGGCGCCGAACGTCGGATCGGTCGAACCGTTGGCGTTCGCAAGCTTTTGGTTGGTCACTGCCTGTTGAGCGGACTCAAGAGCCGCTCGCAAATCGGGCCTGTTGTCGAGAGCGATCTGTCTGAAAGTCTCCAGTGGCTGCAACTTCTCGGAGAATTCAAATGGACCGTTCACATCGAAATTGTCCAGCTGGGTCCGATCATCCAAAAGCTGCAATAGTTGGATCTTCGAGGTGCGCAGGTTCACGATTGCAGTCTGAATCTCCGTCTCGTACTGCACGCGCAATAGTTCAATACGATCGAGATCAATCTGCCCGATGGCGCCATCTTTAAAGCGCGCTTGGCTGATCTCGATAATCTTGTCGTAATAATCAAGATCCGCCCGAGCGAGTTCCAGGACAGCCTTTGCTTGCAGCGTCTGGATGAAGACCGTGCGCAGATCGTAGATCAGATTGCGTTCAAGATCCTCATGCTGAGATCCTGCGATCTGCGTCCCCTCCTTTGCGCTCTCCAACCGCAACTCCCGCTTGCGCTGGCGTTCGTGTAGATAGCTGAAGTTAGGTTGGTACTGAGTGCCCGATAAGGGGCGCCAGACCCCTTGATGACGAGCTATTTGAGTGCCGTCCGTTGAGAAGGTGAACTGTGGATTGGGGCGCAGAAACGCCGTTATTTCCTCAGCTTTAATCTCCTGCACGTTGACCTCATCCGCTTTCAGCGTAGGGTTAGCCACCTCAAACCTTGCCTTCACCTGCTCCCATGTAAGCGTCTGCTGCGCGCTCGCGGTACTCGCAAGCAAAGCAATGCCAAAGACACAAGTTGCGATACTACGGCTGCAAATACTTTCGATCTTAGTTCTCAAGGGCCACCTCCGGTTTCGGGAGCTTGTCCCCTTCTCGCGCGACCCAGACATACAGCGTCGGCAGAAGAAAGATGCTCATCAGGAGGTCGAACANNAACATCGTCATCATGATAGGGCGAAGCCGCAAGACAGCGCCCTCGACAGCGGCGCCTTCTGCGGTATAGCCTCGCGCCCGCAGTTGGTTGATGTATTCAAGCATGATGACACCCGTCTGGACCGATACCCCAAAGAGCGCCAAGAAACCGACCCCAGAGGACACGCTGAAAAACGTCCCAGTTAGCAGAAGAGCCATCGTGCCGCCAAAAGGCGCCAAGGCTACATTCACCATGATGAGCGACGCCCACTTAACCGAACGGAACATGAAATAGAGGAGGACGAAGATCAGGAAGATCGTGAAGGGAACCACAAGGAACAGCCTGGCCTGAGCTCGTTTTTCGCTTTCGTATTCTCCCGCCCAATCGAGGCGATAGCCGCGTGGCAGCTTAACCTGCGTGTTCACTTTGTCCATAGCTTCTCTAACCGTAGTTCCTAAATCTCTGCCTCGAACTTCGTAGCGTACACCGACGTAGCGAGAGTTTCCTTCCCGGAAGATATCGTATGCGCCATCGCGAACCTCAACCTTCGTAAGTTGCGCGAGAGACACGCGCTCCCCCGAAGGAGACAGAAGGCGGATGTTTTGGATCGCCTCCTGGGTATTGCGATACTTTTCCTTATACCGGACTACCACGCCGTAGCTCGCTTCGCCCTGCAACAACTGCGTCACCGCATTGCCGCCGACTGCTGTCGCAATCGCGTCTTGGACGTCGGAAGCATTGATGCCGAAGCGCGCGGCGGCCTGGCGATCGACTATGAAGTTGAGGTTTGGCTGGCCCATATCCCGGAAGAGCCCAAGATCCTCGACCCCAGGCACGGCGGCCATCGCAGCGGTAATCTCCTCCCCTTTATCCTCCAGGATTTTCAGATCATCCCCGAATAGCTTTACTGCGAGTCCGCCTTTGACGCCGCTAATCGTTTCGTCCACGTTGTCTTCGATGGGCTGCGAGAAATTCCAAAAACCGCCTGGAAGCTTGGAGACCTCACGGTTCATGGCGGCGATCAGCTCATCCTTGTCCTGATGAAAGACAGGCCGCCATTCTTCCTTTGGTTTCAGATCGACAAAGTATTCCGTATTGCCGAAGCCGCCCGTGTCGGTCCCGTCGTCGGGCCGGCCCGCTTGCGATACAACAGTAGTGACTTCAGGAAACGATGCAAAAATGAGGCGCGCTTGATCCGTAAACCGCTTGCCTTCTGTCAGGCTGGTACTGTTGGCCAGCGAGCCGCGCGCCCAGATCGCACCCTCGTCGAGATGAGGCAAGAATTCCGAACCGATGATCCCACTGAACGCCAGAAACATGCTGACAGCAACGGCCGCGATACCGCAGCCAACAGTGATCCAGCGATTCTGAATTGCCCACTGAAGCCCGTGCCGATAGCTGTTCTTCAGGAATTCCATGACCGGGTTGCGCCATTCCTTGACACCCCTGCGGAAGAGCAAGGCGGCTAATACCGGCACGATGAAGATGGAAAATGTCATGGCGCCGAGAAGCGCAAAGGCGACAGTCCAGGCCATTGGCTTGAAGAGTCTGCCTTCCACCAGTTGCAGTGTGAATATCGGTAGATAAGCGGTGATAATGATGGCGATGGCGAAAAACACTGGGCGCTGGACCTCGTGAGAGGCGTCACGGATCATTTCTACCGGTGTCTTCCGGCTCATCGTAATGCGTCCCGTTTCAGGAGAGCCGTTCCTGCCATGACTCAAATGCCGCATGATGTTCTCGACCATCACTACGGCGCCATCCACAACCATTCCGAAATCCAGCGCGCCCAGTGATAGCAGGTTCGCTGGTATCTTGCTCAGATCGAGAAATATGGATGCGAAGAGCAAGGCAAACGGTATGGTGAGCGCAACGATGAAAGCTCCACGAACGTTGCCGAAAAAGAGAAAGAGGATGATCGTCACCAGGATCATTCCTTCGCCCATGTTATGAAGCACTGTGTGGAGCGTGTAGTGGAGCAGGTCGGCGCGGTCGAGCATGGGAACGACCTTTACGCCCGGCGGCAGGATGATGTCGTTAAGCTCTCTCACCTTTGCATGGATAGCATCCAACGTGGGTCCGGCGTCGGCGCCTTTGCGCAGCAAGACCACGCCCTGGATGACTGCGGGATTGTCGACGATGGTTCCGTCAGGCTTGTGGTCCGCTCTTGCCATGGCGCCCAGCAGAATTTTTGGGCCCTGCTGCACTTCGGCTATGTCTTTGACTCTCAGCGCCGTTCCGCTTTTTGTCGTTAGGACGGTATTCTCAATATCCTGCACAGTGGTGTAGAGGCCGACGGAGCGAACGTTCAACTGCTGCGCACCCTCTTCCACAAAACTTCCGCCGGCATTCATATTGTTGTTGGTCAACTGCTGCTCAACCTGACCGATGCTCAGGCCATACGCTACAAGCTTGTCCGGATCGACGCGAACCTGGTACTCACGTGTTGTGCCACCAAAAGTGGATACGTCGACGACATTCGGGACTGACTTGAATTCCTTTTCGAGGGTCCAGTCCTGGATGGATTTCAAATCCATCAGATCGTATTGCGGATTTGTGTTGTGGATCGTGTACCAATAAATCTGGCCCACCGTGCTCCAGTCTGTGCCCAATTGTGGTTGCAGGCCAGGCGGCAGACTCACCCCCGCAAGTCGCTCCATCACTTTCTGCCGGTTCCAATCATTGTCCGACTGGTCGTCAAAGATCAGCATTACGAAAGACAGGCCGAAAAGCGATTCGGAACGCAGGTGCGAAAGGTGCGGAAGCCCGTTCATCTGGATTTCCACCGGAATTGTAACTTGCTTTTCCACCTCCTCTGCCGCCTGTCCAGGCCACTGAGTAATCACCGTCGCATAGTTATCCGCAATGTCCGGATAGGCTTCAACCGGCAAATTATGAAACGATATTGCCCCCCAGGCGGCCAATAACAGCGCAACCGCCAGCACGACGACGCGATTGTTCAGGGCAAAATCGACAAGAAAGCGTATCATGATGTCTTCCCCTAGCTCCCTTTTAGCGGTTACTTGTTGTCGATTTTGTTCTGTAACGCGAGCGGATTAGTCACCACCTGCTGCCCGGCCTGAATGCCCGACTTGATCTCCTGCATCCCGTTGGGCAGGGCGTCTCCCCCGACCACCCCCACTCTACGGAATCTCTTATCGGACGTGGGCACATAGACCCAGTCACGGTCATGCAGATGGAGAATGGCGGATGAGGGCACGGCGGAATTCACTTCATCCTTCTGACCAAGGAAGGTAGCGGTCACAAACATGCCCACCCGCATAAAGCCCGGATTCGCGACCTCGATTCGGACTTTGCCAGTCCTGAGATTCGGATCGAGTATCGCCAGGATATTGCTAACTTTGCCCTTGAGCACGGTGCCCGGATATGCGTTCAGAGTGATCTCCGCGGGGTCGCCGGTGTGAACGCTGGGAAGATCGTTCTCGTAGACATCACAAACGATCCACACAGTTGAGAGATCGGAGATGGTAAAGGGACTCGTGCCCAGGCTCTGCACACCTGCGGCATTGGTCACTTCCTGGTCGGTGATGACGCCGGAGACCGGGGCCGTGATGTCCACGATCCCCGATGGATGATCTGTGCTGCTGCCCAACAGCCGCAGATGTTCGGCAGCGGTGTCCATGGCCACCTTGGCCTTGTCTTCGGTGTCCTGCGCGACTTGAACGTCGTTGAGCGCAATCGCGCCGCGCTTGAAGAGGTCTTGAGAACGCTCATATTGGGCGCGCGCGAGAATCTCGTCGGCCACCGCCATCTGATAGTTGGCAAAGCCTCCAGAGATATCGTCGCTGCGAACTTTCAGCAATAGTTGACCTTTCTTCACGGCGTCGCCCAGACGTGCATAGATACCGACGATGCGGCCAGAGGCAAGCGAGATCACGGGGACAGTTCGGGCAATGTCAGGATTCACTGTCCCGGTAACAGCCAGTTTGGCCGGCGCTCGATGTTCAATCGCGGCAGCCAGAGGAAAGTTCTCCGGGTGATCGACAGAGAACAAGTTGGCATCGAAGTCCTGAACCACCTTGGCGGGAGGCGGCGCCTCCGCGTCCGCATTCACCTTATCGCTCTTGCAGCCACTGGTGACCAGAGACGCGGCTATTACCGTCAGCATCAGGCCAAATCCAAATCTTATGTTTTTCATTCGATTTCTTGCACCCCTTTGTTTGCGTTTCCCGGATTTCAAACGCACAGCAGCCACTTAGCAGCGGCTAGCTGCTGCACAAATGGCCGCAATTAGGAGCCATCCTGTGTTCTCAGGCAGCACCGGAGCTGCCGATAACCCCGGTGCCGCCCGCTCAGTTAGCGTGTCTCGCCACATCTCCCCATCGCGGCCTCGTTGGACTGAACAGCTAGAACCTGACCTTGATCGCAAGCGTGGTGTTGGTTTGGTTTTTGCGCAGGTCTGGCCACCAGATGGCGCTGGTCGAGGTCGCTGACGTGCCCCCATTTCCCCCGAGAAAGCAGGCAGATTCGGCCGCGGCCAATCCAGCGGTGCCATAGCCTTGGCCCGAGCTCACGCCGTTGGCGCAAGCATAAAACTGCGGGGAGCCGTTGTTGCCGCCCGGAGGCGTGATTCCGCCGCGACCGGTCCAGTAGGGCACATCGGAGTAGCGATAGCCTTCCTCCAAGGTGAATGTGATGAACTGGCTGGGCATGTAGTCGAAGGTGATGGTTCCGTCGTGCATCTGTGAGCGGTCGCCCGCGTTCTCGGTAAAGTAGGGGGTTCCTGTTGTCGCTGTTGCGCCGTTAATGGGCGGCAGCAGAGTGAGGTAGCGGCCAGGATTGTTCATTACGCCGCCACCGAGAGTTATGGCGTAGAGATCCTTCTTGAACCACATGCGGTCGTAGGCCATATAGCCCAAGAAGGCCTGCTTCGGCCGGCCGTTCTTGCTATTGCGGCAATTCACGCCGCCATTGTAGCTGTCGGTAGTGCCCATTTCCGGGGATTGGCCCTTGGGGTTCAATGCGCCATCCGAGGTGCCGAAGGAGGCAGGTCCGCCGCCGTATTCGCACCCTGCATCGCCGGTGAGGGTAAATGCTGCCTTGTCAAAGAACTTCGTGGGCTGGTCGTAGTATTTGACCTGCGCGCTGTAGTCGGCGTGTATACGCGAGCGGCCGGGGAAGCCGACAGCATCCTCTCCCAGACCGTAGTTGTTGAAGACGAAGTCCAGGTAGGGCTTGGGGCGCCAGAGAATTTGTCCACCCAGTCCAGGCTTGCCGTTGGCGCGTCCATAGGACTGCCAGCCGTTGACGATCCACGGCTCGATCTTCAGCTTCTTCGTTGGAAAATACTGGATGCGTAGACCGTTGAAGAACCAAGGTGTATTCGACGAAACGAACGAAGGTTGGTAGGTCCAATTGTCGAAGTTGTAGTAGCTAAACAGGCCGATGTAGGAGACGAAAATGCCCGCATCAACGTTCAGTCCATGGGCAACATCCCAGTGGTAACCGCCCCATGCCTCCGAGACGTACTTGTACGCGCCGGACAGATCCCATTGGCCACGGCTAGGGCTGGCGTCGTTCCGCGGGGTCGTCGTGGCGAATAAACCGTCCATGGTCAGGATGCGCCCGCGCACGTTGTTGATGCGGATGTCGCCGCCGATGCTGATCTGCTCAAGCTGCCACTCGTCGGAACGGAAGCTCTCTGTAGCGCCGCCCATGGTGTCGTCGTGGGGATGGTTATAGTCGAGAATGTAGTTCGCATCGGCGCGGAATTCCGGCGTGAAGTACTTGGTGCTCATGGGACTGTCCACGGCATGACCGTTGCTGTTCAGCCAGGTCCAGTCGCCTTCGAATGGCTCACCCTTGGTGGTGGTCTGAGCATTGATCTCGGGAGGCGCGGGAGCCGCCGCTGGAGTTGTAACAGCCGCGGCCGGCACAATCGGCGTCACCGAACTGTTCGAACCGCCGCTCACAGCGGTCCCTTCTGCCGTGCGTAGCGCGTTGGCATCGCCGCCTGCCTTCAGTTCGGCTTCAAGTTGTGTAATCCGCGCCTTCATTTCTGCGAGCTCTTTGATGACCGCGTCGTTGTTGGGCGTCGCCGCGCTTGCACTCTGTTGCGTTGTGACGTTGTCGGGGGTTGACGTTGCGCTTTGGGCGTGACACGCAAGCTGTACAACAAGACCACAGATTGTGACTCCCAATGTTATGGCAGTTTTGAAGTTCTTCTTCATCGGTATCTGACCTCCTCGACGCCTTGCGTCGCCGGGCTGAAATGCGTTGGCTTTCACTGAAGTATGGCTAGCCTGTCGCTTCTGCCTACCTCATCCCAATTGTTATGCGAAGCGGCGTAAAGGAGCCGCAAATAAAATGCAATGTTTTCGATAAGGTTAAGTAACATTGCGCCTCTTGACGCGCGTTTTCGCCGGGCCACCTGCATCCGCTCCGGCTTCGAGCGGGGGTGGCTTAGATAGACGCTACTGTGGAGGCTATAAAGAATCAGTGTGTGTTTTGAAGAAAGTTATAAGCACCGTGTGAGCCTTACATAAGTAAGTCGTGAATATCTACTCTTTTAGTTATTGCTTGGTCGGCATTTCCTGGATCTGTCGATTTAAAAATGGCTGGACCACGTGCTTGTCTCGCTGTCCGCTGTCTTTATCTTATCTTTATCCATTCATCTCTAGCATGGTGGTTAGTCATTGCGTCTGCCGAGATCGACCCGAACATGAACCATGACTTGGCAAGTCATTCAGCAACACGGGCGAAACGGCCACTGCAGGCAGCCAAGCGATCCAAGGAATTAAAGCGAACAGATCGGAGAATCGAATGCGGCAAGCGAAATATGCATGGGCACTACTGGCGCTAACAACCATCGCCGTTCGGGCGCAGGATGCAATATCCGTGAGTCGGCAGGTTCATCAGGCGTCTGACAAGGATGGCGTGTATTACGCGGGCCCCGAGGTCACCACGCCTCGCCTGCTGAGCACCGTATATGTGCCATACCCTGAAGGCGTGCCCGCTAAAGAAGTTCAGGGCATGACCGTCCTGGCCATGGTCATTGGCGCCAACGGCATCCCTGCACACATTCAAGTACTGCACAAGCACGGCGAAGCATTCGATCAAGCTGCCATCGCGGCTGTGAACCACTCTACGTTTGAGCCGGGCAAGCTGGGAGATATACCTGTGCCCGTTTGGATCGACGTGCGGGTTGTCTTCCACGCCAACCGCAGCCAGGCCATTCCTCAGGTCCTCATCACAGAGAGAGACTTGCCGCCTCCGGATGAATCGCAGTTTGAGAACAAGCATCACAACCCTTTGTCTTACACACCGCCCATACCGATCCACACGGTTGACGCGGATTTCGCTGACCCGTTTGCGACACATCCGTATGTGCAGGTGGCCATAGTCACGGTGCTGGTGAGCAAAGAGGGTTTGCCGAAAGAGGTTCGTGTTGTGCGAGGCCTAGGGTTTGGATTGGATAAGAAAGCTGAGGCCGCCGTCTGGCAATACAGGTTTCTGCCCGCCACCAATAAGGGCCAACCCATTGCCGCGAGCAAAGAAGTCATGGTCAGTTTTGCTGAGTTTTGATTCTTGAGCCGCAGGGAAACTAGATTCACCATCCAAGGATGAGTTGAAGCGCGGTCGTTGACTCGCACCGCAGAATGCCGGGAATCGGCGGCATGAAGCGGCAAGACGGGGATCATTCACCTATAAGAAGGGAGCATTCAGGCGCTTTATGATCGGCACAAACTGCTTGGAGAGCCCCCGTGCCAGGCTTAGCCGTGAGGAGCTCAGCACTTGTAACCCTTTGCGTACGGCAGCTCCCATTCGGCTCAGATGCCTAACTTGTGACCGTGGCTCCAGCCGCAGCTGCCCGCCTGCTGAGATTGGGCATAGAACGAGCCATCCCGGGCAAGAACCAGCACAGCAAAAACGGTGAAGAATTGAATCAGCGATCTCATAACGGAGAGTGCTCCGTACTCGAGTGCTGGTCAAGCCTGACGAACCGGGAACTCGACCAAAGGCTCCCCATAACTAATCCACCCCCCCGGCTGCCTCGTCGCCATCATAAAGCGTGACCCCTCGGTTGATGTAAAAATCGGAACTTTTGCGTGAACTGGGGGCCTGCTGCACGGCAGGGCAAACGGACGAAACAATAACGAGGCCAGCGCGGGATTCATCCCGGCATCAACGTGCATTGGATTCCCGCGTCTCTAACGGTTCCCTTATAGATTTTGTGAAATACTAGGCTCGGTTCGCCACCGGTGGAAACTTGCGAGCCGGTATTGCTATGAATGTGTATAGTGCGGTTCAGTACCTCCTGTTTGTGGTGATCGTCACCGTTTGCGTCAGGCCGCTGGGCGGCTATATGCACCGGGTCTTTGACCGGCGAAGAACTTTGCTCGATCGATTATGCGTTCCAGTGGAACGATGGCTCTATCGCCTCACGGGAGTCGATCCCACGGCCGAAATGGATGCCGCACAGTACTTGATATCCTTCGTTATCTTTACTCTCATCGGTACCCTCCTCCTTTACTCTATCCTCCGGTTCCAACACCTCCTTCCCTGGTTCTTCCCGAAATATCATACGACGCCGCTCACTCCGGACCTGTCTTTCAATACCGCCATCAGTTTCTCAACCACCACGACCTGGCAAGCCTATGCGGGCGAAAACACCATGAGCTATTTCAGCCAGATGGTAGGCCTCTGCACACAGAACTTTCTAGCTGGGGCCGCAGGTCTGGCCGTAGGCATTGCCTTCATACGAGGGCTGGCGCGGGAATCCTGCGCAACACTGGGAAACTTCTGGGTCGATCTCACCCGCAGTCTGCTTTGGATTCTGCTGCCTGGTGCGCTTGTTGGGTCGTTGCTGCTTGTTTGGCAGGGAGTTCCCATGAATTTCCACCATTACGTGGTTGCCAAAACGGTTGAAGGAACAGCTCAGGTCATCCCGCAGGGACCCGTCGCTGCACTGGAAATCATCAAGAATCTGGGCACCAATGGCGGTGGCTTCTTTAACGCCAACGGAGCGCACCCTTACGAGAACCCCACGCCGCTCACGAACTTCCTGGAATTGCTATCTATCATCCTCTTGCCGGCGGCCTTGACGAACACCTTTGGGAGAATGGTGCGGCATGTACGCCAGGGATGGCTTCTTTACTGGGTGATGCTCTTTCTCTTTACCGGCGGGCTTGTCGCCTTGCATCTCAGCGAGCACCACGGCAACCCGCTCATACATGGCGCCGACCTCCGGCAGGGTCAGCTTCAGTCCGGTGGCAGCATGGAGGGTAAGGAAGTCCGATTCGGGATCGGAGGCACGGTACTTGCCGGCGTTGTCACCTCCAACACGGCTACAGGTTCGACGAATGCGGCAGATGACAGCTTTACCTCGCTCGGCGGTCTGGTTCTGTTAGCCAATCTCCTCCTCGGAGAGGTAATCTTCGGCGGTCTCGGCACCGGGATCTTCAGCATGATCATGACCGCTGCCATTGCCGTCTTTCTGTCCGGACTCATGATCGGTCGCACGCCCGAATACCTCGGCAAGCAGATCGGTCCGCGCGAAAACAAGATGATCGTGTTATACGCGCTTACCGGCCCGGTCACCATCCTCATTCTGACCGCGATCGCCATCTCCACCAAAGCGGGACTCGCTGGTCTTACAACCAACACCGGCCCGCATGGACTCACGGAGATCCTCTTCGGCTTCGCTTCCTCTTTTGCCAACAATGGTCAGGCCTTCGCCTCGCTCAACGCCAATACGCCCTTCTATAACATCACCACGGCCATCGCCATGATGGCAGGACGATTTGGCCTGGCCATCCCGGCCCTCATCTTTGCCGGCCTGCTCGCGCGGCAAAAGGAGCGGCCGCAATCCAGAGGAACTCTGCGAACCGATACCTTCACGTTTGGCGCGTTGCTAACGGCATTCCTGATCATTGTGACGGCTTTGAGCTACCTTCCCGTGTTGACACTGGGCCCTGTATTAGAACGCCTATTCTTCAAGATTTAGAAGAGGACGTTCCGCGCAAAAGAATCGACGCTGTTTGATCGAGGGGCATTCCAAATCATCAATTGACTGTAGGATTGGTCCTGACAAACGCCCCAGGGTGCCATAGACCGAGACGGCGATCGGGATCATGCTCTTTGCCACGGCGAAAGGAGGCCGTACCCATGGCAAAGAGCAAGACAAACCGCAAACGGACACCGAAGCATGTTCTGAAGCTCCCCGACCTTGAGCAATCGAAGTCAGCCGTATTAAACAGCCTGACGTCTCAAAGCTCACAACGAACTTACGATCATGCAATCCGAGAGTTCATCGAATGGTATTGCTCGGAACCCAGGCTCGCTTTCAACAAGACAGTGGTAACCCGGTACCGAATATCTCTGGAACAGCGGCGCTACGCGTCAACCACCATCAACCTGCGCCTGGCGGCGGTTCGAAGGCTGGCCTACGAGGCTGCCGATTGTGGTCTCCTCAGTGCAGACCTGGCTGCCGGGATTCGCCGGGTGAAGGGTGCCAAGCGATTGGGTGTGCCGGTTGGCAATTGGCTCACTGCGGAACAGGGCAAGCGCCTGTTGTCAACGGCGGACACCGCGAGCCTTCGAGGCAAGCGCGATTATGCAACACTGGCGATTCTGCTGGGCTGCGGGCTACGTCGGGCGGAATTGACAGCGTTACGCGTTGAGGACATAAAGCAGAGGGAGGAGCACTGGGTCATCGCCGATCTCGTCGGCAAGGGCGGCCACATACGGACCGTTCCAGTTCCGGACTGGGTGAAGGCCGGGATTGACGCCTGGACGGCGGCCTCCGGAATCACGGCTGGGACTCTTCTTCGTTCAATCAACAAGGCCGGCAGAGTTTGGGGGACGGGCTTCAGCCCCAAGGTCATTTGGGGTGTCGTGAAGCGGAAGGCAATGGACTGTGAGATTCCGGCTCTGGCGCCCCACGATCTTCGTCGGACATGCGCCCGTCTGTGCCATCAGGCTGGCGGGGAANNCTGGGCTGCAAGCAGCGATTCCGCAACGCCGTCAATGATCGGATTGGGCTGGAGCCGGGCACCATGGAGCCTCAGTAAGCTCCAGCCCGCTTCCGCGGATCATCAATCCGGGGATGGCACTGTAGACTGAATCTGAATGAATCCACCAAGGTGTCAAAGCACCGAAGCACTTGGGTCTGCGCTCCGTGCAGCCCTTGAGAACGAAAGTAGGTGAATGGAAGTGTGTCCAAGGTTCTCCTCGGATAGCGAACAGATGGAGCAGTGGACCAGTACAGCTAAACTGCGGAGGCTCGAAGTTGAGCGGATCGAGACGCTCTTGGCCAACCGAACGGAGCTCTCAGGCTTTCTGAGGCCAGTAGTCAACGTAGCGGTTGAAGGGAAAGATCGATTGGGAGAAACAGGATGAGCGAATCGGAACTCAAAGCGGAGTTGGAGCGACTGCGGGCGGAGAATGCGCGGCTAAAAAGCAAGGATGTTGGCGGGCTGAGCCTAAAGGTCAGCGAGAAGGGCGCCGTTTCTCTCTATGGAATGGGACGTTTCCCAGTCACGCTCTATAAGGAACAGTGGCTTCGAATTCTTGCCAGCGCCTCGGAGATCGATACGTTCATCCGGGAGAACGACAGCAAGCTCAAGACGAAAGAATAGCGCTCACCATCATGCCCAGGAAACGAACTACCTCCGCCCCAGTGCCGCCCGAGCAATGCTTTGTCAAAGAGCTTGCGGGTGAGACGCCGCCATCGTTCCAGGCCATGGAGAGGCTTTATGGATTGGCCTCCGACCTGTATGGCTTGCGCCCTTGGCGAGTCCTCGACGAAGACAACTTGATTGTGGTTCGCGACAGTATCAACCGCGAACTCTGCTACTGCTCCGTCATGGGTGCGCTTGGCGAAGTTCTTTCCATGCATGCCTATATCGGGGCAGAGGGACTACGCCAGTTTCTCAAGATGGAAGCTGAAGAGATCGCCGATCCCGGCGAATTCTTCGCATCCACACATTGCGTCTATGTGGAGTTCGTGCCCAGGGCTGGGTTGCAGCGGCAGGATCGGGAATTGCTTGTCGCACTGGGACATCCGCAGGGCACGGGCTTGGCCTCGCCTATCTTCCGCACCATGCGCCCAGGCTTTCTCCCCTGGTTTGTCACCGAAGAGGAGGCACGGACACTGGCCGAGTGCATTCGTGCCGTGATCGTGGTCTGCGCCGCCGTCACCAGCCAAGAGAGCGTGACGTTTTGGGAGTTGGCAGATACCTATCCGATGGTCACCCGCATGGAGGGGTCGGAACCCCGATACCACGTGGAAATGTTCCATTCGATCCTTCCCCCCGAACCCCCTGTTGCGCTGGCGCGGCTGGCTGAAGAGACTCTGCTGGCGATACGCGGCCAGGACTATGCCGTGCGCGGAGTTATGGAACTCGACCTCACTTACAGTGGCGCATCGATTGGGAAGAGGGGCGAGCGTAACGCCTGCGCCTCAATTGCGATCGCTGTCGATGCGGAGAGTGGCATGGTCCTTGCCCCGGAAGTGACCGATTCCAGCGTTCCGGCCGGAGACACGCTGGCAAAGGTGTTTTTCAAGGCGATTCAACCCAGCCGGACAATGCCCAAGGAAGTCAGAGTGCGCAAACAAAAGTTCAAGGACAGCCTGGCGCCGCTCATGGAGTCCCTCGGCGTCACGGTTCGCGTGGCAAGCAGGCTCCCGGCGTCAGACGAAGCTCGGTCCCATCTGCTCGACTTCTTTCGTGGGGATATTGGCGGCAGATAGAACCCGACCGCCCCGATCTGAACCGCAGAAGTGTGGGACAGCAACATTCAAACCGTACGGAAACGGTGATCGAGAATCCGCCGACCGCTCAATTTGTCCTGCCTTAGCCCGTCCCGAAACAAAGGTGATCGCTGGCCGACTTCCCGTTACAAATCG
>PKXI01000242.1 GCA_003133425.1 Acidobacteriaceae bacterium | reverse complement strand
GCTCTTCCTTCTTGCCGAAGGTAAGCGGACCCAGGCGGCTCATGCCGTACTCGCAAACCATGCGCCGTGCCAGGTCGGTGGCAACCTCGATATCGCTACCTGCGCCGGTGGACATCTGGTTGAGGAAGATCTCCTCAGCCACGCGTCCGCCGTAGGACATGGCGAGGCGCGCTTCGAGATACTCGCGCGTGTAGTTGTGCCGGTCGCCGGGCAGGAATATGGTGACGCCTAGGGCCATGCCACGAGGAATGATGGTGACCTTGTGGATGGGGTCAGAGTGCTCGCGGAAGAACGAAACCAGCGCGTGGCCGGCTTCGTGATACGCAGTTACCCGCTTCTCCTCATCCGTAAGCAGCATGGACTTGCGTTCGGCGCCCATAAGCACCTTGTCCTTGGCCAGCTCAAAGTCGTACATCGTGACCTGTTTGCGATTCACGCGTGCAGCATTCAGCGCAGCCTCGTTCACCATGTTGGCAAGGTCGGCTCCACTGAAGCCCGGTGTTCCGCGGGCCAGTACGTTGAGGTTGGTGTCATCGGAGACGGGAACCTTTTTGACGTGTACGCGGAGAATCTCCTCGCGGCCACGCACATCGGGCAGGCCCACCACCACGCGGCGGTCGAAGCGGCCGGGGCGAAGCAGCGCGGGATCGAGAACGTCGGGCCGGTTGGTGGCCGCGACCAGGATCACGCCGTCGTTCGATTCAAATCCGTCCATCTCGACGAGCAACTGATTCAGTGTCTGTTCGCGCTCATCGTGTCCGCCACCCAGGCCGGCGCCGCGATGGCGGCNNTCGATGAAGATGATGCAGGGAGCGTTCTTCTTGCCCTGTTCAAACAGGTCGCGTACACGGCTTGCGCCGACGCCGACAAACATCTCAACAAAGTCTGAACCGGAGATGGAGAAGAACGGCACATTGGCTTCGCCAGCTACCGCGCGGGCCAGCAGTGTTTTGCCAGTTCCCGGAGGCCCCACCAGCAGCACACCCTTGGGAATGCGCCCGCCAAGCTTTTGGAACTTCTGCGGCTCGCGCAGATATTCGATGATCTCCTTCAGCTCTTCCTTGGCCTCATCGACGCCGGCCACATCCTTGAAGGTGATCTTCTTTTGCTGCATGGAGAGCAGGCGCGCGCGGCTCTTGCCGAACGACATCGCCTTGTTGCCGCCGGACTGCATCTGGCGCAACATGAAGAACCAGATGGCGCCGAGCAGGACAAAGGGGCCCACGTTGAAGAGCAGCGGAAGCAGAATGTTGCTCTGCGGCTCCTTGATGGAGAAGTTGACCCTCGCACCGAGCATCGCCTTCTCAAGATCCTCATAGTTTGCAGGAATCGTGGTGTGGAATTGGTCCTTGGGCGAGGACTTCAGGTGGCCGCGCAGTTCGTTGCCCTGGATGCTCGCATCCATGACCTGCTGGCTTTGCACCTTGTCAAAGAGTTCGGAGTAGGGAATCTCCGTATCCTTGCTCATGCTTGCGCTCTTCTGGACAACCGTCCACAACATCAAGAGGCAGATGAGGATGAACACCCAGAACATGATCGTCTTAACGCTTGAATTCACCAGAACTCCTCTTCCTAGCCTTGCAAAATGCTGCCGGCCAGACCTCCGTCAAACATTGCATCACCCTTTAGACGCCGTTGCCTTCCTTAAAGTGTCAGAAAGTACACGACACCCTGACGACAGACACAAATACTCTGCCGCTGGATGAGCAGTAACCCAAATTGTACTCCCAAGGCCCTGAGAGTTACAGCAATATGACTGCACTGAGAGCCTATGGGCATACTTCAAAAGTTGCAGTGAGATAAGCATCTGAAAAGACGGGCATTCGGGCGTCAATCGTTCCCTGATGCAGCCTGCTGCGGGGGCTGGTTGGCAGTGCCGTCAAAAAACCGGGCTTCGAAGGCAATTCCCGGTTCCGGCTGCAGTTCTACACCCCGCATCCACACAATACGGCCGTCCAATTCCAGCACCGGCCAACGCGATCGGCTTGTTCCCGTAACTCGCAGACGTTCAAGCACTTCCTTCACTTTTCGGGGACCGCTTGAGTAGCGCAGCGTGACCCGGTCTCCCGGCCTCCAGTTGCGGAGTGTGGCGTGCAGGGCGCCAGCGCTTCTCTGCCCGTCCGAAGCCACACCGTTAACTGACAAATTGATGCGCAGGTGAAGGCCGAAAGCGGGTGCATCAATTTCGCCGGGAACTGTTCCCGCGTATTCCGGCGGAGGTTCGGCACCATCCTGTCGATTGCCTGGTTTCCCAGCCTCGGCAACGGGTCCCGCAGTCAAGCGCAACTCGCGGTGCGTTCGCTCGGCGCGCAATCCCTGCGCAAGTTCCAGCTTTTGTCCTGCGCGTCCAGCCAGCGCAAGCAGCCGCATTGACTCGGTAGCCGCAAAATCGGGCGCAGCGCCCAGTTGCCCGGCGGCGTAGCGAAGCAGCCTCCGTTGCATTGCCACCGGAAGATCAACCAGCCTTGTCACGTCGATACACAGACCGTCCCCGGCAGCGCGGCCCCCATCACGCACCGGACGGCCCGGCAACAGGATCTGCGAGGCCAGGCGAGACACTTCCGCGTCCCACCAGGTCTCCTCGTCGCGCGCCAACTCGGCCATCTGCGCCAGGTGCTCACGCAGGCGCGGATTCCAGCCCTCCAGAAGAGGAAGCAGCTCGTGACGAATGCGGTTGCGCGAGTACGTAAGGTGGCGATTGGACGAGTCCTCGCACCATCCCTGCCCCAAGTCACCGAGATAAATCTCAATTTCTGCTCGGCTCGTCGCCAGCAGCGGACGCAAAATCCGCCCCTCGGGAAACTCGAGCACAGGATGAATTCCCGACAAGCCCTCAGTCCACGCGCCGCGCAGAAACTTTGCCAGCACGGTCTCGGCCTGGTCATCGAGTGTATGCGCCGTCGCCACCGCATCCAGCTCGCCCGCAGCCATCAGCTGCCGGAACCACGCATAGCGCACCCGCCGCGCGGCCTCCTCAATGGACTCTGCGGGCTTGCCGGAAGCCGGATTCGCCTGCGCCTCCGCAACAACATCAATGCGGCCCTCGTGGAACGGCAGGCCGAGCCCGCCGGCAAGCTCGCGTGCAAAAGCCAGATCGCCGTCCGCTTCCTCGCCGCGCAAACCGTGGTGCAGATGGGCGGCATGGAGCACCAACCCAAGCTCCGCCGCGCGCGCAGCAAGGGCACGCACCAAGGCCACGGAATCCGCGCCGCCGGAGAGGCCCACAGCGAGGCGCAGCCCGGGCCTGAGCATCGAAGTTTCGATAGGCAGCATTGGAGCCCGCTTTGCAGGAACCGCTCGGCGCATCCCAAAATGATATAGCTCTTCCATGGTCGCGGCACCCTGCCGGAAAGCCCGGCGCGCACAGTCTGCCGCATACACTGCCTTCCGATGTATACTCCACGAGTTATGCACGTATTTGTAATCCTCCCCGCGGCCGGACTTGGCACCCGAATGGCTGGTCCGCAGCCCAAGCAATTCCTGGCGCTCGATGGAGTGCCGATCCTCGTTCATTCGCTGCGCGCTTTCGCGGCGGTGAATCGAGTGACGGCGATTTATGTGGCCGTGCGCAATACCGAGATGGCGCGCGTCGAAGCGCAAATTGCCGAGTATGGCTTTGCCGACCGCGTCCTCGTCGTGGAAGGCGGCGACAATCGCCAGGAGTCGGTTTCCCACGCCTTGGCTGCCCTGCCCGCCGAACCCGACGACATCGTGCTGGTGCACGACGCCGTGCGGCCGCTCATCGACGTGGCCACCATTGATCGCACCATCGACGCAGTGGCTGAGTACGGCGCGGCCATTGTGGGCATGCCCGCGGTAGACACTATCAAGCAGGTGGAGCGAACCGCACACGGCGCGCTCATCACTTCCACCATCCCCCGCGAGTACGTGGTGCTGGCGCAAACGCCGCAGGGCTTCCGCTACGGGCTACTGCAGCGCGCCTTTGCGGAGGCCACGGCCGATGGCTTTATAGGCACCGATGAAGCCTCAGTTGTGGAGCGGGCCGGAAATCCTGTAGCCGTAGTCCACGGTTCTCAGGTTAATCTGAAGATTACGCAGCCAGGCGACCTGGAGCTGGCCGAGTTCTACTTGCGCCAGCGCAGTCGGTAAACACGCTTCGACTCAGTAAATGAGATCGCCGCCGCAAGGGTCCAAAATGGCAGGGGTCCAAAGAACAGCGACGGCGACCCACGGAGATCATGGATACACGCATTGGATTTGGCTATGACTCGCACGTATTCAAGCCGGACGTACCCCTGCGCATTGGCGGGCTGACCCTCAAGCACCCGGAAGGGCTGGCCGGCCACTCCGATGGCGACGTGCTGCTGCACGCCATTACCGACGCGCTGCTCGGCGCAGTGGCTGCGGGCGATATCGGCAGCTTCTTTCCGCCCGGCGATCCGCGCTGGAAAGACGCTGACTCCGCCATCTTCCTGAACCTCGCCATGGAGGAACTGCAAAACGCCGGCTACCGCATCGTGAACATCGATACGACCCTGATCTTGAACGCCCCAAAGATCGGCCCTGTCGCCGAAGAGATGCGCGCACGCGTTGCCGATCTGCTGAGCATCGACATTGACCAGGTGAGCATCAAGGCCAAAACTCCCGAGGGCCTGAACCTGGACCACGTAGCACAGTGTCACGCCATTGCTCTGGTGGAGCGAGTGCAGGAGTCCGACGATTTGAAGAGCATGAGCGAGGTGATCGAAAGCCAGCGCCAGCTTGAAGACGTGGTCGAAGACCTGCTCAGCTCGGTGCACGGCGTTCCGAAAAAGCGCGTCGCCCCGGTCTACGACACCGAGGACATCACGTAACCAGTTGTCAGTTGTCAGTTGTCGATTTGAGGCGAATTAAGTTCGTCGGGTAAACCGGTTCGGGGCGTCCCCCGCCGACACCGGACGGCCCCTGCAATTTTTCTTGAGTCCGCTCCAGTTTTCTGTTGCGGTTTCACAGATTTAGCTTTACCTTTGCTCCGAGTTCCCATCCCACTCTGGAGCGTTCCCTATGTATGGTTTAGCGCTGATATTGCAGGACGGACCCAATCCAGAAGCCGTCAAGCACATGGCTATGGCCGTTCTCGCAATCCTGCCGTTCATCATCCTCGCGGTGCTTGCCATCGTCGTTATACCCTTCTGGTTCATCTGCAAGAAGGCCGGCTTCTCGCCCTGGCTCTCGCTGCTGAACATCATTCCGTTAGGCAACCTGGTCCTGATCTACGTGCTCGCCTTCTCTGACTGGAAGGTGATGCCGGCGTCGCAGGCTTACTGGCAGCCGCAGCCACCCGCGCCGCCCGTGTTTCCTCCGCAGGCCTGAGACGGTCGAACGGGCGAATGCGATAGCATCGTGATAGGAAAGCAATTTACACGATGCCTGATTCAACTCCTGCGAAAAACCCTCGCGTCCGTTTTGCGCCTTCGCCCACCGGCTTCCTCCATGTCGGCAGCGCCCGTACCTATATCTTCAATTGGCTCTATGCCCGCCACAACAACGGAACCATGGTGCTGCGCCTGGACGACACCGATGTCGAGCGCAACACCGAGGCCAGCGTCCAGTCCATCTTCGAGGGACTGCGCTGGCTGGGTCTCTCCTGGGACGAAGAGTACAGGCAATCCGAACGCCTTGCCCTGCACCGCCAGCAGGCCGAAGCGATTTTCGCCAAGGGCCTTGCCTATCGCGACTTCACCCCCGCCCACGCTGCGGAAGGCGAATTATCTTCCGCTCAGGGCGCCTGGCTATGCAACCCCGGCATGCGCGAATTATCGAGAGAAGAAAGTGACCGACGCGCCGCCACAGGCGAGCCGTTCGCACTCCGCTATCGCGTACCCCGCGGCGACGGTCGCACTTTGCGCTTCAAAGATGGTGTCTATGGAGAACAGTCCAAGCTAGCCGACGAGGTTGAAGACTTCGCCCTGCTGCGCTCAGACGGGATGCCGACCTATCACCTCGCTTCGTGCGCCGACGATGCCGACCTGCGCATCAGCCACATCATCCGTGGGCAGGATCACCTCACCAACACCTTCAAGCACCTGCTCATCTTCGAGGCCCTCGGCGTCCCGCCGCCCCAGTTCGCCCATCTTCCCCTGCTTGTCGCGCCCGATGGCACCAAACTCTCCAAGCGGCGCCACGGCCCCGTCGTCAGCGTCACAACCTATCGCGATGCCGGCTTCCTTCCGCAGGCTTTCGTCAACTTCTTCTGCCTCCTCGGCTGGTCGCCCAAAAACGACCGCGAGTTCCTCACTCTCGACGAGCTCACCACCGCCTTCACCTTCGAGGGTGTCAACCGCGCCAACGCAGTAATCAACTTCAATGAAGAAACCCCCTTCGATCCCAAGGCTGAGTGGCTCAACGCCGAGCATATCCGCGCCCTGCCCGTAGAGCAGCTCAGCCACAGCATCGAGCCCTTCTTCCAGCAGGCCGGCCTCCACGCCTCGCCGGAAAAAGTTCTCGCCGTCACCCCGCTCATCCGCGAGCGCATCAAGCTCCTGCGCGATGCCGTCTCCGCCGCCGACTTTTTCTTCCTCACGCAGCTAGCGCCCTACGACCCCGCCGAGCTTATCCCGGCGAAGGGTGGCGATGTGGCCATGGCCCTGCGCGTTCTCAGGCATGCTCTTGAGGTTCTGGCCACAACAGCCTTCGATCACGATTCTCTGGACAAGGCACTGCGCGAAGCTGCCGCACAACTTGGTTTGAAGGCCGGGCAGGCCTTCCAGCCCATCCGGGTGGCCGTTTGCGGACGCAAAAACGCGCCGCCGCTCTTTGAAACCATGGTTGTCCTCGGCCGCGAGCTCTGCCTCGCCCGCATCCAACAGGCCGAAGCCATCCTTCAATCGCTCGCTTGAATCGCTCGCATGTCCACAGCCCGCTCGTAGCATAAGGAAACGCCGTTATGACGAACGCAAATTCGGAAATTCAAGACGCTCACACTCCCTCCAACTTTCTCCGCGACATCATCGCCGAGGATGTGCGCACCAAAAAGTACGGCGACGCTGTCGTCCAGACACGCTTTCCCCCCGAGCCCAACGGCTACCTCCACATCGGCCACGCCAAGGCCATCTGCATCGACTTCGGCCTCGCCGACGAGTTCGGCGGCAAAACCAACCTCCGTTTCGACGACACCAATCCTGAAAAAGAAGAGCAGGAGTACGTCGACTCAATTCAAAAAGACGTCCGCTGGCTCGGCTTCGAGTGGGATCGCATCTGCTACGCCTCCGACTACTTCGGCCAGCTCTACGAGTGGGCTTTGCAGCTCGTCAAAACCGGAAAGGCGTACGTCGACGACCTCACCGCCGACGAGATCCGCCAGCACCGCGGCACCCTTACCGAACCCGGCATTGACAGCCCCTATCGCAACCGCACAATCGAAGAAAATCTCGACCTGTTTACTCGCATGAAGGCCGGCGAGTTCCCCGATGGCAGCCGCGTCCTCCGCGCCAAAATCGACATGGCCTCGCCCAACCTCAACATGCGCGATCCGGTCATGTACCGCATTCTCCACGCCACGCACCAACGCACCGGCGACCAGTGGTGCATCTACCCCATGTACGACTACGCCCACGGCCAGTCGGACTCCCTTGAGCGCGTGACCCACTCCATGTGTACTCTTGAGTTCACCGACCACCAGCCCCTCTACCGCTGGTATATCGAGCAGCTCGGCATCTTCCCCTCGCAACAAATTGAATTTGATCGTCTCAACATCACTTACACCCTGCTCAGCAAGCGCAAGCTCTTACAGTTCGTGCAGGAAAATGTGGTCCGCGGCTGGGACGATCCGCGCATGCCCACCCTCTCCGGCTTCCGCCGCCGCGGCTTTACTCCCGAAGCCATCCGAGCCTTCTGCGGAGCCATCGGCGCAACGCGCACCAACGGCAGCACCGACATCGAAATGTTGGAGCACTTCCAGCGCGACGACCTCAACCGCCGCGCCAGCCGCGCCATGGCCGTCCTTCACCCACTAAAGCTGGTCATCGACAACTACCCAGCTGGCCAGCATGAGTTCGTCGAGGTTGCCAACAACCCCGAAGATCCCACCGCCGGCACACGCCAGGTACCCTTCTCAGGCGAAATCTATATTGAGCAGGACGACTTCCGCGAGGTTCCTCCGCCCAAGTACTATCGCCTCTCCCCCGGCAAGGAAGTCCGTCTGCGCAACGCCTACTTCGTCACCGCCCAGAGCGTGGTCAAGGACTCAGCCGGCAACATCGCCGAGGTGCACTGCACCTACGACCCAGCCAGCCGCGGCGGCAACTCGCCCGACGGCCGCAAGGTCAAGGCCACCATGCACTGGGTCTCGACCGCCCACGCCATCTCCGCCGAAATCCGTCTCTACGACAAGCTCTTCACCAAGGCCAATCCCGGCGACTTCGAAGAAGGCGAGAGCGTCCTCAGCAATCTCAACCCCAACTCTCTTGAGATTCTCAACGGGGCGAAGCTAGAGCCCTCTCTCGCCAACGCCAAACTCGAAGACCGCTTCCAGTTCGAGCGCGTAGGCTACTTCTGCCTCGATCCAGATTCCACTTCCGGCAATCTGGTCTTCAACCGTACCCTCCCGCTAAAAGATTCCTGGACCAAGATCGAAAAGAGGGCAGGCGCGTAGCCACCTGCGGTAAGGCAGATGCTCGCTAATCGCTTGCAGAACTGTTGTGCTTTCCCGGGTCCCAAAAGCGGGACCAGGGCACCCGGCTCCAGAAGAAATATCGGAGGGAGCAGGGGCCATTAGGCCCATCATGAAATCGCGGAGGGAGCAGGGGTCTTCAGGCCCCTGAACAGAGGCTTGGGATCAACGTGGCTTTAGCCACGGGCCTTTCGTTTATGTTCCNNCAAGGGTGGGAGGCCACGAACCCCAACCAACCCATTACCAGTAATCACTATTCCTACTTCCCAATCACATCAATCGGCACAGTGATCGTTCTGGGCGGCAGGCATTGGCTTAGGTTGCAGGCCTGGTAGCGCAGCTTCGCCTCC
>PKXI01000175.1 GCA_003133425.1 Acidobacteriaceae bacterium | reverse complement strand
GAAGGCCCTCGAAATTAGCGCTCTTTCCGTGGGCTGAAGCCCCCGGCTCCCTCCGGAATCCGCGATCTACAACTGTAGTACTAGCCGCGCCGCAAATGTCGCAACATTGACGGGAGCTTTAGCCCGTGCGGGAATGAATGGCGCAATGAATTGGGATGAATTTCGCAACGAACCAACGCGAGTTAAGAGCGCAAAATAGATAAGAGCGCAAAATGGAAATAACCCACATGTTCACGCCGGCCAACGTAATCGCCGCTTGCCTCGCGCTCTTGCCGTTTCTCGCCGCGGCCTTCTTCCCGCTTCGCCTCGCTGGTCGTGCGCGCAACTTCCCCGCGTGGTTGCAGCTTTCCTGCCCCGCCCTCCTCAGTCTTCCGTACGTGCTGGTGACGTACTTCGCCGGCATCTTCCGCTGGGAATGGTTTGCTCTCTATGCCGCGCTTCCCGCCGCAGTGGCGCTTCTGCTCAGCCAGGCCGCCCGCACTGACAAAGCCCAACGCGGCACCTGGATGGATTTCCTGGTTCTCGCCGCGCTAGGTCTCGCTGTCGACCTGCGTTGGTTTGAGGCCGCATGGCCGCCCCACCTGGCCATCTTCAATAAAGTCCTGTTGCTCGACGCGGGCATCTACGGCTTCATCCTCATACGCAATCTCGATGGAACCGGCTTCGACCTACGCCTGCGCCTGCGCGATGCTGCCATTGGTCTGCGTGAGTTCGCAATCTACACGCCGATCGCGCTCGCACTCGGCCTGGCCCTGGGCTTCCTGCATGCGCATGCAGTCTGGCCGCCGCTCACGTCCATTGCCTTTGCATGGATCTTCACTTTCTTCTTCATTGCCGTGCCGGAAGAATTATTTTTCCGCGGCTGGTTGCAGAATCTTCTCGAGCGCCGCATGGGCCGCTATCCCGCACTGCTGTTGACCGCGGTCCTCTTTGGCCTGGCGCACTTCAACAAGCGGGCAGTGCACTTCAACTGGCGTTACGTGCTTCTTGCCACAATCGCCGGTATCTTCTACGGCCGGGCATGGCGGCAGCATCGCCGTGTCGCAGCGTCCGCCATCACCCACGCGTCAGTGGACGCCGTCTGGTCCCTGTGGCTGCATTGACGGCGCATGCCTGTGCGTTGGGCTGTAAGTCAGGTAACCCAGCCCGACTCGCATGTTGTGAACCACGGGTCCGGGAACGGTAATCGCAATCGTGATGCCGAAGATGGCGTGCGCCATGCCCAGCGGATAGAGATTGCGGTAGCGAAGAAAGATCAGACACGCCGCGAAACCCCAAATCAAAGTCACCGGCGTAAGGATGGGGTTAGGCAGATGCGCCAGCGCAAACAGGCCTGCTGTCGCAAACGCAGCGGCCTTGTTGTCGTTCAGCAAGCGCAGGAATCGCAACAGAAAGAAGCACTGCATCAGAAATTGCTGTACGAATGTCCAGACAACATATGCCCAGTAGGTCCTGATGACATGAAGCAGGCCGTGCTGAATATGCACCGTGTGCATCTCTCTGGCCACCGCCAGTGCCGCCGCAGCCAGCACCAGCGCCAGGCCCACCACCCAGAGCGAGCGGAAGAAATTCTTCCGGCGCAGCCCCATCGCCTCCAGGCCGTCCCACGAGAGGCACGTCATGGTCGCAAGCGCGGCCACCGCTACCATCCACAAATATCTTTGCACCGGGCGCGGCGACCAGATCACCGCCATGATCAGCACATAGGCAATCGCAATTTCAATACAGGCGCGGCGCTTGCTGCGTGTTCTCGCTGAGTTGCCGCCACCAGCAGTCGCAGCCGTACCGTCCGCCATGCCAACGATGTTACGCCAATCGCTTGCCGCTATTCCAGAATCACGGCCGGCTCCGGCTCATGTCCGTGCGTCGTCAGAGCCACGGCAGCGGCCAAAATCAGCGCGCCGCCCACCCATGCATAGGGGCCCAGGTGCTCGCCCAGCAACTCTACGCCAAGAAGGGAGCCCATCGCCGGCTCAATGTTCAGGAAAACCCCAGCCCTCGAAGCCGGTACGTGATGGATGCCCCAGTTCCACAGCAGTGTGGTGGTAGCCGTGCACAGCAGTCCGCTGATAGCGAGCGCAACCCATGCCGTAACGCTCACCTGTGCGAATGGTGGCGGTTCCACTTTTTGATGAGTCAACGGAGAAAGCAGCCACGGCACCAGAACCCACAAAGCCAGCATCGCGGCCCCGGAGAGAATCGTGTAGGCAGTCACCACCGGCGGGCTGTGCGTCTCCATCAGCTTTTTGCTCAGCAGAATCCAGGCCAATGCAATGAACAGAGAGACGAACACCAGCAGATCACCCAGCAGCGTCGGGACCCCGCTTGCAGCGGCGGTCCGGCTTGCTCCCATCGTCACCAGCGCCGCGCCCACCGTGGACCCGCACAGCGCCACCCAGCCCAGCCGGTCCAGCTTTTCTCCTGCAAACAGCGCGGCAGCCACGGCCAGCATCACCGGCATCGCTCCTACCATCAGCGATGCGTGGCTTACCGTGGTCCGCACCAGCCCGTGGAATTGAAGTAGAAACTGGATTGGCACGCCGAAGGCCGCGGCAATCAGCAACAGCCGCATCTCCGCACCGGTCAACCGCACCCATCCACCACGATGGAAAAACATCACCGGCAGCATGCCCAACGAAGCAAACACGAAGCGGTAGAGCACCATCCACTCCACGCTCATCTCGTTCAGCGCCAGCCGGCCGAAGTAGAAGCCCGTGCCCCACAAGCACCCGGCCAATGCGCAGGCCCCGTAGCCCAGAAATCTGAGCCGGCCGCCGTCAATCGTGTCTTCTGCCATCCCTTCTTTACTCTCGCACACGCACACGAGTCGGGTATCACTGCCCAAAACGCCCCTCATCGGCGAGAATACAAGGCGACGATGAAACGGCTGACGAGAGTGAATCTGATTGTGTGCGCCGGCCGGTGGCTGGCCGTGGCCGGGCTGGTGTTTGGCGCAATCAGCCTTGCGCACCCGCAGGGAAGCGCCAGGATCGCTTCCGATCGATCCCGTCCGATCAAAGAGCGTGTGCTTCCCGGCGGCTACCCCGACAAACCCTCCCTGCAGCCCTCGTGGACCATTCCCGTTGAGCCTCTGGGCTTCTCTCCTCCCGGCGCGCTTTACCTTGGCTCACGCGACAGCCTGGTCTCGCTCGACTTCATCGACGAAAACCGGCTGCTGTTTACCTTCCGCGTTCCAGGCCTCATTCACCGCCAGCTCCAGGCCGGGGAAACCGCGGAGGGCGATGAGCGCCGGATCAGGGCCGTGGTTTTAACGCTGCCCGGCGGCGCCGTAGAGGCGGAAGGACTGTGGTCTGTTCACGACCATTCGCGTTACCTCTGGATGCTCAAGGATGGGCACTTCCTGTTCCGCGACAAGGACAATTTGCAGCAGGGCGACGCACATTTGGAGATGAAGCCGCTGCTCCATTTTCCGGGACCGCTCCTGGGGATCGAACTCGATCCCACCCAGCAGTTTCTCGTCTCCAACTCCCGCGAGCCGGCCACGGTCCAGAGCAAGCCCGGGGAAGTGGACAGTCCGGCCACAGCCGCGGCCACCATGACTCCCGACAACCCGAACGCCTCCGGTGATTCCAAGGGCGATTCCTATCAGCCACCTCCCGAAATGGTGGTGCGCATCCTGCACCGGGATTCCGGCCAGGTAATGCTTGTGAGCCGGGTCCATGCCATGGTCCATCTCCCCATCAACTCCGAGGGCTATCTTGAGAGCCTTCGCGGGCGCGGCCTGGAGTGGATGCTGAACCTCAACTTCTTCACTGGCGGCAGCAAGATCCTCGGCAGCGTTGATTCCCCTTGCGCGCCGTACCTTGAGTTCATCTCGCAGCAGGAGGTGCTGGTAACCGCCTGCAATCCCTCCGGCGGGCACAAGCTGTTAGCCATCTCCACCGACGGCAAGATCCTTTGGGACGACCTGAATCCGGATACGGCGATCTGGCCGCTCCTGACCCGCTCACCCGACGGCTTGCGCGTGATCCAGGAAACTCTAGCCATCACCCATCCCGTCAGCTCCTACTCGCCGCTCGGCAGTGATGACATTAAAGGCCAACTGGTCAGGGTCCTGGATGCCGCCACTGGCGAAGTGGCTTTCGAGTCGCCTGCCAGCCCGGTGCTCGACGCCGGCGGCAACGTCGCCATTTCGCCCTCCGGTCGGCATGTTGCGGTGCTCAATGCCGGCGCCATTCAGGTCTTCGAACTGCCCGCGCCCTCTCCCCTGCCGAACACAGCCGGTAAACAACCGGGCCGTTAAACGGCGCCTTTCCCGTGTTCGCCATATGAAACCCGTGTAAACTTGGCGAGGGGAGTTTCCAATTGGCTACGGCTGTCGTCCACTATTCGGCTGCGGCGGTTTCCGACCGGGGCCGCAAACGCCCCTCCAACGAAGATGCATTCGGCTACTCCACTGAGCACGGCGTCTATCTCGTCTGTGACGGCATGGGCGGCGCGGCGGCCGGGGAGATAGCCAGTTCACTCGCTGTCGATGAATTCATGCGCTTGCTCACCAGCCGCGCTGCCGACGTGCCGCTCCAGGAAGTGATCGACCAGGCCATCCTCACAGCCAACGAAGCCATCTACTCCCGGTCGCAGGCCAACTCCAAACTCAGCGGCATGGGCACCACGATGGTAGCCCTGGTCGTCGAAGAGCGCCGCGTTCGCGTCCTCAACGTTGGCGACAGCCGATGTTACCGCCTTCGCGGCGGTCATCTGGAGCAGATTTCGCAGGATCACTCGTTGGTCGATGAGCAGGTCCGTCTCGGCCGCATGACCCCCGCCGAAGCCCTCCGCTCACCGCTCAGGAATGTCATTACCCGCGCCCTCGGCACGCAGAGCCGCGTCACGCCAGACATCTTCGAGCTTGAAGCCGAGCCCGGAGACCTCTTCCTGCTCTGCTCCGACGGCCTCACGCGCGAACTTCCCGACCCGAGAATCGAGTCCATCCTCACCGTCGGCCCTGCCCCCGCAAGCCTGCCTCTTGAAGCCCTTTGCTGCAGTCTCGTCGAAGCCGCAAACCAGGCCGGCGGAGGCGACAACATTACCTGCCTGCTCCTCCGCGCCGAAGCATAGCCGGTCCCACTACCGAAATCGAAGTTTTCCCCGCCGTGCCCCATCCATTCGCCTTTTTCCTGGCGAAAGGGTGGAATACCACAAATCCCACCGTTTCCACTCTCAACCTCAAACGATTCACTCGCCAACCATCCCCGCCGCCCTGTGCCGCAGCCGCACCAGCAGCGCAACCAGCGGGATACACACCAGCGAGAGATACCCCATCAGGCGGAAATTATCCGCATACGCAAGCAGAGCCGCCTGTTGCTGGATGCTCCGATAAATCGCCCCCAACGCTTCCAGATGAGCGTTGTACGCACTCGCTCCTCCAACCATGAACTTTCCCTGCAGCCCCTCCAACGCCGCCATCGCAGTTGGATTGGTTGCCGTAACATTGCCCGCCAGATAATTCTGATGGGTCTGAGCACCGCGCACCAGGAACGTAGTCACCGTTGCAATGCCGATCGACCCGCCGATATTCCTCATCAGGTTGTAAACACCGGATGCATTGCCTATCTCCTGCTTGTGCAGCCGGCTCATCGTCATGGTGGTCAGCGGAACAAAAATGAACCCGCCTGAAAAACCGTTCAGAAAGTTCGGCATCGCCACCGACCACATCGAGATGCCGAGATTGATGTGGCTCAGCAGAAACGTCGAATAGCCGAATCCCGCAAAGCCAAGCGCGAGAAGAATGCGGCCGTCGACATAATTCACCAGAATTCCCACCATCAGCATGGCAAGCATGGAGCCCAGCCCGCGCGGACTCACGGCCAGTCCACTGTCGAACGCCGAGTAGCCCATAGTGGTCTGCAGATACAGCGGCAACAGTGCCGTCACGCCGTAAAGCGCGAAGCCGTAGAGAGTCGCGATCAGCGTCCCCATGCCAAAATTGCGGTTCAGCAGAATGCGCAGCTGCACAATGGGTTCTCGATTCGTAAGCTCGCGCACAACAAAGCCCACAAACGCGGCCACGCAAACCGCTGTCACCACGCAGATCCAGTTGGCCTCGAACCAGTCCGCCTCCTGTCCCTTGTCCAGCACCAGCTGCATCGTGCCCAGCCACACGGCCATCAGCCCGAAGCCGAGATAATCGATTGCCCCTTTGAACGCATGGCGCAGATACGGTGGATCTTCGATGAATAGGTTGGCCATGAACAGCGCCAGCAGTCCCACCGGCAGATTGATGTAGAAGATCCAGCGCCACGAATAGCTGTCGGTAATCCATCCGCCCAGCGTCGGCCCAATCACCGGCGCCACCACAATCCCCATGCCATAAGCGGCCATGGCCGTCCCGTGCTTTTGCGGCGGAAAACTCTCCAGCAGAATTGACTGCGCCAGCGGTTGCATCCCGCCGCCGCCTAGTCCCTGCAGCACCCGCGCCATGATCAACATAGGCATGTCGATCGCCACTCCGCACAGCAGCGACGCGGCCGTGAACACCAGGATACAAATCATCAGCAGCCGCTTGCGCCCGATCCTCCGCGCAATCCACCCCGCCGCAGGCAGCATAATCGCATTTGCAACCAGGTAGCTGGTCAGTACCCACGTCGACTCATCCGTTGAAGCCGAAAGGCTCCCTGCGATATGCGGCAGCGCCACATTCGCAACCGAAGAGTCAAGCACCACCATGAACGTCGCAAGCATCACTGAAGTCGCAACCAGCCACGGATTTACCGACGGCTTCCAGTCGGCATGAGCGCCGCCCGCGTCCTCAGTTGATCTGCTGACCATAGAGTCAGTCTAATATACTAATCAGTCAGTTGGTTTGAATGTGACAGAACTCGGAGGCAAAACCCCGAATCCGCGATGAAGACCAAACAGCAGGTTGTCTCGGAATTTCGCCGCACAGAAATCGTCGATGCCGCGCGCACCGTGTTCGCGCGCAGAGGGTTTGCGTTCGGAATCATGGACGAGATAGCCAAAGAGGCGGGAGTCGCTAAGGGCACCCTCTATCTCTACTTCCGCTCCAAGACCGAAATCTACAAAGCCGTTCTCGATCACGATATGAAGACTCTGAAGAAGAGCACGCTCCATCGCATCGATGCTGCAAACGGCCTGAAAGAAAAAATCCGCGCCTTCGTCATGGCCCGGCTTGAACGGGCAGAAGCCAACAAGGAATTTTTCCGCATCATGGACTCTGAATCCGGCTCTCTGGCCTACACGCGAAGTCAATACCGCGACTGGCTCCGCGAGCCCGTGCATCGCCTCGCAGAGGCAATCGAAAAGGCTTCGCAACAAGGCGAGATTCGTCGCCTGGATCCAGAGAGAACCGCGTGGCTCATCGCCGACATGACCAGGGGAATTATTCAGCGCAGGCTGCTCACGCAAAGCGAAGCGCCGCCGACTGCCGATGCCGCATTCCTGCTCGACTTCATCTGGGCATCCCTCACTTCGTTGCCGGATTCCCCGCAACCCTGACGCCTCCGAAAGCTTGCCCGCGCGCAACCACGAAGCCACTTGGCCACCGCCGAAGAGCGAACATCGCCACCGCGTTCCTGAGTTTTGTCGTTGGGCGCAAGAAGTCTTCACGCCATCGGGAAGGGCACAGTTGCGCCGCGGTTGCCGTTGGAGATAGCCTTCTTGTCGGCAAGGAATTGGAATGAGCGACGCAATCAAGAGCAAATCCGCACCAATCGATCCGGCAAAGGTCCCCCAACGAGAGCTCTCTGCCGGCGCCACCATACCCGCAGTTGGTCTGGGCACATTCGGGTCCGATCACGCCACTCCGAACCAGGTTGCCGAGGCAGTTACCGGTGCTGCCGCAGTCGGCTATCGCCATTTCGATTGCGCCTCCGTGTATGGCAACGAACCCGAGGTCGGCGCATCGCTCCAGGCAATTCTGCGCAACGGAATCAGGCGCGAGGAACTCTGGATCACCTCGAAATTGTGGAACGACAAGCACGGGGAGAACGATGTCATCGCCTCATGCCGCAAATCGCTTGCCGATCTTCGACTCGATTATCTCGACCTCTACCTCGTCCACTGGCCCTTCCCGAACTTCCATCCGCCGCATTGCGATGTCACCTCGCGCAGCCCCGACGCCAGGCCATACATCCACGCGAACTTCATGAAGACATGGCGCAAGATGGAGGAGCTTGTGGACCTCGGGCTGGTGCGTCACATCGGCACCTCCAACATGACCATCCCCAAACTCAAGATGGTTCTCCGCGACGCGCGCATCAAGCCCGCGGTCAATGAGATGGAGTTGCACCCGCACTTTCAGCAGCCGGAGCTTTTTAAATTTGCGCTCGATAACGGCATTCAGCCCATCGGCTACTGTCCCATCGGCTCGCCCGGCCGCCCGGAGCGCGACCGCACACCTGAAGACACAACCCCCACCGAAGACCCAGTCATTCGCGAAATCGCTCAGCGCCACGGCATCAATCCCGCGGAACTTTGCATCAAGTGGGCGGTACAGCGTGGGCAAACGCCCATTCCGTTTTCCGTTCATCACTACCGAGAAAATCTTGAATGCGTAACCTCTGATCCTTTGACCGGCGAGGAGATGGGCGCAATCGCCGCCATCGACCGCAACTGCCGCCTGATCAAAGGGCAGGTCTTCCTCTGGAAGGACGGCCAGACTTGGGAAGCGCTCTGGGACACGAACGGAGAAGTCACACCGCCATAAAGACGGGTCACCAAATCAGCATCGAGAAGGGGCACATTGAAGAGTCTCTTGACGAGCCTGTTGATGAGGGAATGGGGCAATAGGTGAATTGAGGGTATCGAGCAACAAGTGAAGGGTACGGGCTTTAGCCCGTACATAAAATCAGTAAAATAGCCGGGGGCTTTAGCCCCTGAGGGAATATCGGCTTCACGACAACGACCGATTCCGAGATTCACTAACCTGCTCCATTAACGGAGATGAAAGCCATGAAAGACACCATGACCGCGGCGTACCTGCCCGGCAACTCGACCGTCGAACTGCGCACCGTGCCCGTGCCTACACCCGGCCACGGAGAAGTTCTGTTGCGCGTCAAGGCCTCCACCATCTGCGGCTCGGATATCCGCTGCATCTATCACGAGCATCTTGGCAAAGGTCCTGAAGGCTATCAGGGCGTCATCGTCGGACACGAACCCTGCGGCCTGGTTGTGGCCGCCGGCGAGGGCTGCCGCCGCTTCTGGCCTGGCGATCGCGTCATCGTTTACCACATCTCCGGCTGCGGAGTGTGCAACGATTGCCGCCGCGGATACATGATCTCCTGCACCAGCACCAAGTATCGCCGCGCCTATGGGTGGCAGCGTGACGGCGGCATGGCCGAGTACATGATCGCCGAAGAGAAAGACCTCATCGCACTGCCCGATGCGCTCTCCTATGCAGATGGCGCGCAGGTCGCCTGCGGCTTCGGCACCGTATACGAGGGTCTAGAAAAAATCGGCATCAATGGTAATCACGCCGTGCTCATCACCGGGCTCGGGCCTGTTGGGCTGGCCACCGGCGCACTCTGCCGCAAGCTCGGCGCCAACAAAATCATCGGCATCGACGTAGTTCCCGAGCGCATGCAAATCGCCCTCGACCTGGGCCTCTGCGACGCGGTTTTCACCTCGGGTCCCGACAATGTTGACCGGGTAAGGGAACTGACCGGCGGCTTCGGCGTCGAACGCGCCGTAGACTGCTCAGCCAACAGCGTCGCCCGTACCACCGCCATCCGCGCCACACGCAAGTGGGGAAAGATCGTCTTCCTCGGAGAAGGTGGCACGGTCGAATTCAATCCCTCGCCCGACATCATTCACGATCAGAAAACGATCTACGGTTCATGGGTCACGTCCACCTGGCTGATGGAAGAGTTGGTCGAGCGTCTTGTCCGCTGGAACCTGCATCCTGCCGACATCATCACTCACCGCTTCGCATTGGGCAGCGCGGCTGACGCCTACTCGCTGATGGCGTCCGGCAAGTGCGGCAAAGTCGCCGTCTGTCAGGACGAAGAACTGAAGTAGAGATAGAACGAAGGGAACATGCAATGACCGGCACTAAAACTTCAGATTGGAAAACCCAACTCAGCGCAACCCTGCCGCTCTTCGGCCATCGCAACTGGATCGTCGTCGCCGATTCCGCCTACCCTGCGCAATCACAGCCCGGTATCGAAACCATCGTCTCCGGGGACGATCAGCTTCATGTTGTGCAGCACGTTCTCGATGCCATCGCCGCATGCAGCCACATCCGCGCCAACGTCTATGCGGACAGGGAACTCGCCTTCGTCCCTGAAATCGACGCGCCCGGCATCGAAGACTACCGCAAGCAACTCGACGCCATCCTCCAGGGCGCCCGCGTTCAGTACATCCCGCACGACCATATCATCGCCAAGCTCGATCAATCCGCTCAGGTCTTCCGTGTCCTTCTCATCAAGACGGAAATGACCATCCCATACACCTCTGTCTTCTTCGAGCTCGATTGCGGTTACTGGAACGCTGATGCGGAGCAACGCCTCCGCCAGGTGATCGCGGCGTCAGATTCGAAATAAACTCCGCACTCCCGCCTCAGCAGGGAAGAGCGCAATCCGGATCTCCCAAGCGAACAGCATCACGAAAGGAAATTTCTGCAATGGCATTGAACAGACGCGATTTGCTTAAGTCATTGGGCGGTGCATGTTCCACCGTTGCCCTCTCAAAGTATGTAAAGGCCCAGGCCAAGGGATTCGAAGGAACCAGGGAGTCCCTGCAGTCCTACCAGATCCCCAACTGGTTCCGCGATGCGAAGTTCGGCATCTGGTCTCACTGGGGACCGCAATCGGCAATCGAAGATGGCGACTGGTATGCCCGCAACATGTACATGCAGGGTTCAGACCAGTACAGGTACCACGTGGAGACCTATGGCCATCCCTCCAAGGTCGGCTACAAGGATATCGTGGACAACTGGAAGGCCGCCAAGTGGGACCCCGACCACCTCATGGGTCTCTATAAGAAGGCAGGCGCCAAATACTTCTTCAGCATGGGCGTTCACCACGATAACTTCGACTTATGGAATTCGAAGTACACGCGCTGGAATGCAGTAAACATGGGCCCGAAGAGAGATATCCTGGGCGACTGGCAGAAGGCAGCGCGCAAACAGGGTTTGCGTTTCGGAGTTAGCGAGCACTTATGGATAAGTTATAAGTGGTTTTCAGTAAGTCACGGTGCCGACAAGACCGGACCCATGGCAGGCATCAAGTACGACGGCGCCGATCCCAGGTTCGCGGATTTGTACCACGATGCCGATTGCGCCCGCGTAATCGACAAACTCGATTGGAACGACAACGACATTCCCGAATCTTGGAAGCGCCATTACCTTGACCGCATGACCGACCTCATCGACAAGTATCAGCCCGACCTGCTCTACACCGACGGCCATCTGCCCTTCGAGGACTACGGCCTGAAGATGGTCGCGCACCTTTACAACGTGAGTGCGCAGCTTCACGGCGGCGCAACCGAGGCGGTTTACACCAGCAAGGAAGNNTGGCATTACAAGCGGGGACAGAAGTACAAGACCGCCAAGAAAGTCATCGATCTGCTCGCGGACATTGTCAGCAAAAATGGCAACCTGCTGCTCAACTTCCCGCTGCCCAACTCCGGTGAACTGGATTTCGCCGAGATGGAAGTGCTCGAGGGAATCACCGCTTGGATGCAGGTCAATAGCGAAGGCATTTACTCCACGCGCCCCTGGAAGATCTACGGCGAAGGCCCTTCTACCAAAGTCAAGATCGTTGCCGGCAACTTCAATGAAGACAAGCAGAACGACCTCACCGCTGAAGACATCCGCTTCACCGCCAAGGGCTCCACTGTTTATGCCTTTGTCCAGGGCTGGCCTGAGAAAGAGGCCGTAGTACAGGCTCTAGGCCTCGCCAGTCCGCAACAGCCCGGCAAGATCCTCAAGATCGAGATCCTCGGCAACAAGGGCGAGGTCAACTGGAAGCAGGACGACACCGCATTGAAAGTCCAGATGCCGGCGGAGAAACTCTCAGATATCGGCCTCACGCTCAAGGTCGAGTTGGCTTAGCCCCCGCGTCCTTTACAACCGGCTTCGGTGGCTCGGGCTTTTTCATCTGCGCCACCGAAGATCCTTCATCGCGAGCCGCCGCGGCCGCTACGCTGCCCATCGGTTCCGCCGCTGCCGTAATCGCTTCCTCATCCTCCACGAGCTTGCTGTTCTTCTTCGTCACTGTTCCCACCGCCTTCGCTGCGTTCTTAGATGCAGGTTTCTTCTTAGCAGCCTTTCCTGGAACAGTTTTCGCGCCCAAAAACACCGACCAGCGCAGCTCGGGAACATGCGGAGCAATCCTGGCCTTGGCGATCGCCATGTCCGCCACCTCGCGCACAATCCATTCAAAGTTCGCCGCGCCCACCGAATTCAAATCAGCATCCGGCGCCGGATTCATAAAGTCGATGGCGTAAGGAATCCCGTTCTCCACCGCGAACTCCACCGTGTTCAGGTCGTACCCCAGCGCGCGGCAAAGCTTCAGTGCATCCTGTTCCACGCGCCGCAGCAGCGCTCTGCTGTATCTCGGCGGGTCCTGAATGTACCGCTCGGCGTGCGGCCTCCGCGGATCGTATGGCATAACGTGTACCTTCTTCTGCCCCACCACGTAACACCGAAAGTACTCCGCGAAATTAACCGCTTTCTGATACATCATGCACAGGTCGCGCGACTGATCGTATGCTCTGAAAAACTCCTCGCGATTGTGCACGTGGTACACGTCGCGCCACCCTCCGCCATCCACCGGCTTTAGAAATCCGTGCTCGCCCACATAATCGAATACTGCGTCCCAATCCAGCGGATACTCCAGGTTGCGCATCGACCGTTCCGTAGTCTCCGCAGGCAATTGCTTGTGAGGCAGAATCACCGTGGCCGGCACTGCCACGCCGAGCCGTTCCGCAAGTGTGTAATTGAAAAACTTGTCGTCTGCCGACCACCAGAACGGGTTGTTGATAATCACCGTTCCGTTGATGGCGGCATGCTTCAGAAAAGCGCGATAGAAAGGAATGTCGTGGGAGATGCGGTCCAAAATCACCGAGTAGTGGGGAGCCTTGTCGAGATGCACAGCGCCGGTCCGCACAAACTCTGCCCGGATGCCTTCGACGTTCCGGGCATTGATGTGTTCCACAAGCGCGCCGGGAAAACTGTTCTCCATGCCGAACAGAACGCCGATCGTTTTCATTCCGCCTTACCCTCCGAATACGCGGCGGAATCTGCACTGGTGCGCCGCCGCTGGTATGCACGGCTACAGTGTACGTCAGATCACGATTGAGACGGCCAGGTTGGATTGGCCACCTGGAGAGGAGTAACCTTGAAGTAGTCGGTAGTACGGGAGGAGAAAGTGAAATACCGTGTATTGACTGTCAACAGGGAGTTCGGAAGCGGTGGGGGACGAATCGCTCAAACCATCGCCGGTAGGCTGGGCTGGAAGCTGCTGGACCGCGACATCATTGACGCCATTGCCTACGCAGCCCACGTCGACACCACCGTTGTTCGCCACTACGATGAGCACGTCGATTCATGGCTCCGCCGCATCAATCAGCAGGCCATGCGCGGCGCAGCGCTTGCCGCCGGTCTCGAACTCGGCGAAAACTCAGTCTTCGATGCCCAGGAAATGGTAAAGATCTCGCAGAAGATTATTGAGGAGGCATGGTCCGAAGGCAACTGCGTCATCGTGGGCCGCGGTGCACAGTGCGTTCTTCAGCACAAGCCCGATGTCTTCCACGCCTTTGTCTACGCGCCGCTTCGCGATCGAATTCTGCGTTTGCGTTCGCGTCTGGAAAAAGGCGCCAACATCGAGGAACGAATCCGAACTGTCGATGGCGAGCGCGCCAAATATTTACAGGAGTATTTCGGCAAGAACTGGTGCAACATGCACCTCTACGACCTGATGATCTCCTCCCGCGAGAATGAAGAGTCCACCGCGAAAGTAATCCTCCAAGCCATGACCGGCGAGGCGTAAACAGAGATCAGGGATCAGCACAGATGCGGGTACCCCAGATCTTCCGCCGTGGCGGACCGCGGCGGATGAGACCAGGGAAATGATAGCGCAGAACGCGCTACGCTTTTGCGCTCCCCATCGGCGAAACCAGCGTAAGCGTGACGGTACCGGCGGTACTCCGTTTATGCGGCGTTCCCCGCGGAATAATCAGCATATCGCCCTTCTTGAGCATGTACGTCGCCGCACCCTCCGAACCCGGCGCAAGCCACTCTCCCGGACCGGTACTGTGCGCGCCCTTCGGTGTTCCGCCGACCTCATACTTCGTCTCTCCGTCCAGGATGTAAAGCACATGGTCACGGCCGTCGTGGTACTCAAACTCCTTGGCGCTCTTGGCTGTTTCCACCGTCAAAATCACCACAAAGGTCTTGTCGTTCACGATTGTATTATTGGCCGGCGCCGCCTTCATCGCCGTAATGTCTGCCTGAAGTTTCTCGGCCGTGAACAGTTGGATTTCTGCCGAAGGCGCGGCCACTGCGCCCTGACCTTCAGCAGGCGCGGCAAACAGCTTTGAGTCGCCGAGCGTAAGACCCGCTGCGGCAGCAACGGACGCCGTGCGCAGAAAATTACGTCGGCCCCGATTTAAGATTGCATTTTTCATTGCAGTATTTTCCATGGCTTTTCTCCCGCATCAGTAAAACACTAAAGACAGCATCCTGTCAGCGAGCTTCCCGCCGAATCGCCTCCAGCAGCCGCCGGTCCTCCGCGCTCAGCGCCGCGCCCTCCAGCAAATCAGGCCGGTTCGCCAGCGTTTTGCGCAACTGCTGCTCCCGCCGCCAGCGGCGAATCTGCAGGTGGTCGCCGTTCATCAGCACCTCCGGCGCGCGCATGCCGCCAAACTCCGCAGGCCGCGTGTAGTGCGGATAATCGAGCAATCCCCCGGCCCCGTGCTGCGATCGCGGCACACCCTCGGTATCAGAAGTAATCTCTGCATCGGCCACGCCAAAGCTCTCGAATTCGCCTGAAGCCTCGTTACCCAGCACTCCCGGAATCAGCCGCATCACAGCGTCCACCACCACGGCTGCGGCCAACTCGCCTCCGCTCAGCACGTAATCCCCAATCGAGAGTTCCATGTCGCAGTAGAGCTCGCTGACACGCTCGTCGACGCCCTCGTAGCGTCCGCAAATCAGCACCACGCGATCGAGCTTCACGCCTCCCAGCCCGGCCAGTTCCCGCGCCATCGCCTGCATAAACCGCCGCCCCTGTGCCGACAGCAGAATCACCCGCGTCCCGGCCGCCGCGTCGTCCTCTGATTCGCGCTCCGTTTTCGGTTTGATTCCCAGCGAAGCCAGCGCCTCGGCCAACGGCTCGGCCTTCAACACCATCCCCTCGCCGCCGCCAAACGGTCGATCATCCACTGTCCTGTGCCGGTCGTGCGTAAAGGTGCGCAGGTCGTGCACGCCCACCGTCACCAGCCCCTCGGCCAGCGCCCGCCGCAGAATTCCGTTCTCGAAGATTCCCTCAAAGAACCCAGGGAAAATTGTGACAATTTCAAACCGCATACCTCACGATCATAGATGTTTTCGCGCGCCCTCCACCGCAATGTGCTCTAATGTTGCCCAACTGCCATGGCTGATATTGAATCGCTGCTAAATCGCTGGCAAACGGCCGGCGCACTCGAAGCGGAGGCTGCCGCCCGCATCCGCGCCTTCGAAGAAAAACAGGAAAAGCCCAGTGGCTTGAGGTGGCAAGGCATGGTCGCGCTCATTCTCGGGGCCATCCTGCTCGCCTGCGGCGTTGCGCTTTTTGTCTCCGCCCACTGGGATGAGCTCGGCCCCGCCGCGCGCTATGCAATCGTCATCGCCATGGTCGCCGTCTTCCACCTGGCCGCAGGTTTTGTGCGCAAAGGCTTTCAAGGCCTCTCCACCGCGCTCCACGCCGTCGGAACCGTCTCGACCGGCGCCGCCATCGCGCTCGTCGGCCAGATCTTCAATATTCAGGAGCACTGGCCGGCCGCAATTCTTCTTTGGGCATTGGCTGCCCTGGCCGGCTGGATTCTGCTCCACGATGAGGCGCAACAAACACTAACGCTGCTCCTGTTCCCGGCCTGGATGTTCTCCGAGCTGGCGTTTTACATGGAGAACCACATCGGCCAGGAAGTCTACATAGGCCGCGCGCTCTTCATGTGGGCCATCCTTTACCTCACATTTTTTGTCGGCTCGCAGCGCAAGATCGTGCAGGGAATTCTCTTCGCAGCCGGCGCCATTTCGAGCGTCACCGGCATTGTCCTCATGCTTTCGGCCTGGGTCTCCTGGAACGCGCAACAAACATTCGTGCCCTTCAGCACGCGCGTCTGGGCATGGATCGCCATTGCCGCGCTGCCGCTGGTGATTGCCGCCTTCCACGGCCACAAAGGGCTGATTCCCCCAGCTGTCGCCGCGGTGTTTTCCATCGCCCTGCCGTGGTGCAACCGCACATGGACCGAGACCAACACCTTCGGCGACAACCACTACACCTTCACCCGTCACGAACCCAATCTTGCCGCCCACGTGCTGGTCGCGATCTTTGCGGTGTTCATTTGCTGGTGGGGAGTGCGGCTGGCATCCAAGGCGCTGGTCAACCTGGGCATTGTGGGCTTCGCTGTTGCTGTCGGTTGGTTCTACTTTAGCAACATCTTTGACGAGATCGGCCGCTCCCTTGGCCTCATCGGCCTGGGCATTCTCTTCCTCGCCGGAGGATGGGCTCTGGAAAAGATGCGAAGGCGAATCCTGGCTGGCATGGCTTCAACAGACCGCACCACTCAGGAGGCGAAATGAAGCTCTCCAAAACCTCCGTCGCCCTGCTTCTCATCCAGATGGCCATCGTCTCCACCATCTCCGCCAAATACCTCTACCAGCGCCTGACCTGTCCCCGCGTGTGGACCCGCGCCGCGGCCTACGACCCGCGGCTGCCGATGCGCGGCCGCTACCTGAGCCTGCAACTTGTTGTCGATGGCTGCCAAAGCACGCTGCCCTCGGCCAAAGCCGCCACCTTCCCGCGCGACATCAACGGCGCAGTCAGGCCCGGCCCCTACGCCATCCGCCCCGTGCAGCCCGTTCGATTCCCAGCGGACTTGAAGGTGAAAGATAACCAACTCCAGGCCATTTGGATTCAGGACGAGGAGAAGCAAGCCTCAGGGCTCACCGTCGAAGCCCCGCCCGGCGCACCGTGCCAGGATTTCCATCTCGCCACCCCGGTCGACTTCTACATTGCGGAGCACGCGGCAGATCCGTCGAGCATCAAGCACGGCCAGGAGCTATGGATTGAAGTGACGCTTCCGCCCAAAGGTCCGCCCCGGCCCATCCAGCTTGCGCTCAAAGACAACGGCGCATGGAAGCCGTTGGCGTTTGATTAAGACTGATCCCTAGGCCGTATCGACATATACACTTTTCAGTTGTGCGGATAGGTGCTGAAGTGGGTGTATGTCGCCTTAGCCGTTATGAATTGAGTGAT
>PKXI01000127.1:38474-38858 GCA_003133425.1 Acidobacteriaceae bacterium | reverse complement strand
GCACATAGCGCACGTAGTCCGCGCCCAGATCCTTGATGGCTTTGTAGGCGGCCGCGCCGAGCGGCTCGCCCGGCCGCAGGGGCGGATTGACTACGACTTGCAGCGTGGGCGTGGATTTGGAGACCACGGTGGTTTTGTCCCAGTTAATTGTGAGTTTGGGAGATTGCTGGCCATAAAGCGATGCGGAGATTCCAAGGAAAGCAAAAGCCGCCACGAGGAGGCCGGGGGAACAGCACAACTGCAGCTTTGGGGCTGAGAGTCTGCTTACGGCTTTTTCGTTCATCGTACACACTCCGCTGGTAATGTTAGCACCGGGCGGGCCTATTGATATTTGCGGAGATGCGGGTATTGCATCAGGGCTCACAACCCACCCTTGCGCAAATT